>CAVHWG010000138.1:0-5742 GCA_963639645.1 Firmicutes bacterium TM09-10
CGATATGGCTCGCTTTATGCAGAGCAGTTACCGCGAGTGTCCATATTACCGCTCCGGAGATGAATATAAGGTCGTTCGCCACCAGATGTAAGGCAACAAAAGGGGACTGTTTTTCATGACAGTCCCTTTTTCTATCCCTGTACAAGTCTTACTGTGACTTTTTTCTCAAATGTAGCACAATCCCAACGATAACGAAGACAAGCCCTATCATTACAGCCCCGACTTCCATCTGCAGATGAAGGTCGCGCTCCATCAGTTGCACCCATCCCATCTGATTTCCAATGCCAAGGCTGACTCCGCCGACGGCGATCGAAAGTCCGGCTTTCACCAATCCGTTGCACGGCAGATAACGGATCGCAAGAAATACCAGCCATGCTGCCACCACATAAAAGCTTGATACCACAAGCAGATCATGAATGGCATTCGGATAATCGATACAAAAAGCAAAGATCATCAGATAAAACCAGACCGTGTCCCAGATCATGCACAAAAGTCCCTTGTGATTCTTAAGCGTTTCCGGCAGATCCGCCTGATAAGCCACAATCGGGAACAGCGGCAACGACAGTCCGAATACTGTCGAGAAAGCGATCTCCGCGAACCGCAAAATGCCACCGTTATCAAAGAACATTTCCGTAAAGAAAATAACCAAAAGCAATGCGATTGTCGAAAAAATGATCGTCTTAGAAAGTTTCTTTTTCGAGGCTACGAGTGGTACAACGGTAAGTCCTGCCACAAGAAGCATGGATGCGATCAGCACCGCATCGGTCTTGAAATCGGAATATCCCGGCAGCGTCAACATCAGCACGATGACCACCGGCAGGATCAGAATACCTGCTATAACGATGCCTGTTTTAAACGCAATGGATCGCTCCTTTTTCTCATGCCTTTTTAAAATATCATGTGTTTCAGACAACAGATCGGCTTCGATCTTATCATCGTCCATCTCCGCAAGCACTCTGGTGCACGCTGCACAAACTTTCAAATGTTCCTCTACCATCGCAGAGCTCGCGGAGCTGCACACATGATCATGATACAGAGGCAGTATATCCTGAATAATTTCACACGAAATATTTTTCATATTAGTCCATCCTTTCCTTAATTTTGAGTTTGGCGCGGTGGTAAGTGACCCTTGCCCAACTCTCGGTGCGTCCGAAGATCTCTGCGATCTCCGCAAATGACAACTCGCCAAACACCCGAAGTTCAAATACTTCTTTGTATGGTTCCTCGAGTTCATGTAACAGCTTATGTATCGCAAAAGAAGATTCTTTTGTTATAAAATCATCCTCAACATGAGTGTAATCACTTAAAATTTCGATGTCTTCGGACGAGTCGAAAATCCTTTTGCTTTTACGAAAATGATCGTTACAGAGATTTTTGGCGATCGAACATAGCCATGTGTATTCCGCAGCTTCTTTATTAAAGTCCGACTTAGCGGTCATCGCTTTAAAAAAGGTACTCTGTGTGATTTCTTCCGCAAGTCCCGGGTCTTTTACGATATTCATCACAAACGAGTATACCTGCATAAAATAGGTATGGTATATTTTTTCGGCATTCATGGTCACTCACCTCCTTCCCGATTTCATAAGTTAGACGGAGAAATATCCGATTCGTTACAAACTTTTACAACTTTTTTATTATAAACAAAAAGAATCCGGGAAGTCTATCACAAACTTCCCGGATTCCCGTTTCAAATTCATCGTTTTTAAAAATTACTGCTAATTTTCTTTCTTTGAATGATGCTTTGCCTGACGGTTGATCAGACGCTCGATCAGTTCTACCGATTCCTCGATACCATAACATGCACTGTTGATGCACAGATCGTAGTTGATCGCATCGCCCCAATGCTTTCCTGTATAGGAATGATAGTAATTCTGATGCTTATGATCCATCTTACGAATCATGGAGATTGCCTGTTTAAGATCCAGATTCTTAACTTCCATCATACGGCTTACACGCTGCGCAAATGGAGCGGTAATAAAGATACTGATGTGTGGAATGTGCTGGCCGGTCAGTACGACATCCGCACAACGTCCGATGACGATCATATCTTCTTTCTTGGCAAGCTCACAGATGAGGTCACTCTGCTCGAAGAACAAAGCATCCTGCTTGGACAGACCGTGATAACGGCTGAATGAACTTGTCTTCTCGATATCCGCACCGAATTTCTTCTCATTCCTACGTGTGATGATCTGATTTAATACCGCCTCATCATAGTAGTTAATGTGCAGGGATTCAGATAAAGCGAATCCGATATCGGTTCCCGCACTACCGCTTGAACGGCTGATACAGATAACCAGATGATCTTTGTCCGAGAACTTCTTACTTAAGATGGAAGAGTTCATATCCGCCAGATCCTGATCGACGATATCGACCGATCCGAAGCTCTCCGGAAGAGCCCTAATCTCTTCGTAGACCTCATTATACTCTACCATCACCTCATGGCGAAGGTCTTTGTCACGAATGGTTCTTGCCATATTACCGATCAAAGCAAGCTCACTTCGAAGAATATGTCCCTGTGGGTTTGTCTGGATCAGGAAAGCAAGATCTTCAATATTACGCTTTCTGTTACCGGAAAGTGTACGTCCCAGTTCCGAACCGGAAGACTCATATACCTTAGCATCCAGTTCGTAGATTCTGGTAGCTAACTGCAGACTTTTTTCATGATCAATTTTCATAGTCTTCTACCTCCTACAAAAAGAATACCAATGTGTCAATAATAAATACCGGGATGAGGAACTTCAATGAGCAAAGCATGTAACCGAAGAATGACGGCATCTTGATACCGTTCTCATCCGAGATCGACTTAACCATAAAGTTCGGTGCATTACCGATATAAGTGTTGGCACCCATAAATACCGCACCACAGGAGATAGCCATCAGCATCTTGACAGCGATCGTTCCAACGGTTGTTGCAATACCACTCGTTGCTCCAAGTGTTCCTGCGGTTGTCAGGAATACCAGATAGGTCGGTGTGTTGTCGAGGAAACTTGACAGAGCACCGGTAGCCCAGAACATCTCAAGCGGATTGTTCAGTCCGAGCTGTGCACCTTTTGCCTTCAGGATCATAAGTGCAGGCTGCATGGTAATAAAGATACCGACGAACAGTACCGCAACCTCCTCGATTGCTCCCCATGTAAAATGGTTCTTGGTTCTGACTTCTGACTTTGTTGTCTTAAATGACAGGAACGCAGCCAGTAAAATAATAACAACCTCGATCAGTGACGGATAGCTTAACTGCACATCACCGAAAATATGGATTCCGAGTACATTTCCCGATGCATCCTGGAAAGCCGGGAGTGTCGGAAGTGTACCGCTTAAAATTACGGCAACAACGATCATTACCATAAAGATAATATTATGAAGTCCGTTGACCTTAAACTCTGTCTTAGGCTTTGAGATATCCGGTCTCATGCCCATCGCAATATCTCTTCTGTATGCTCTGCGATCCAGAAAATAAAATACGGTAAGCATAATTACCATATTAAACAGAAGAATCGGGAACAGATGCAAGCTCCAGAAGAACGGAACACCTCGCATAAATCCCATCAGAAGCGGCGGATCACCGATTGGTGTCAGACAGCCACCCATGTTAGAAATCAGGAAGATGAAGAACACCATAATATGGCTCTTGTTCTTTCTCCATGAGTTCATCTTGATCATCGGACGAACAAGAAGCATACTTGCTCCGGTTGTTCCGATACAGCTGGAAAGTAAAGTTCCGATTGCCAGCAGACCGGTATTCATTCTCGGTGAACCGACGAAATCGCCTTCCAGATTGATATTGCCGGATACACAGAAGAGTCCGAACAATAATACAATAAACGTTAAGTAATCATTTACAATGCATTCCAGCACTGTCTCCGCAGCTTCTCCTGCGCCATACTTCACTGCAAATGGAATGATAAAAAGCAGCGACCATGCAATAACCGCCCACGGACGATTCTTCTCCCACCATTCACCTTTTACAAGCGGAAGAATTGCAATACAAAGCAGCAGGCCTGCAAACGGAATACATAGCCAAAGTGGTATATTTCCCATGACCATTACCTCCTTCAAATCTCTGTCTATTTTACACCCCACCTTTTTAAAATGAAACTGTCTATTTGTTAGAATTTTAACAATATATTTAGAAATTTTTAAGCATTTTTCATATACACTTTTACACATGAAAAGAGCCCCATCCTTTCGGAAGGAACTCTTTTCGAGGAGTTTAGTTATGAAAATGTTTATTAAATAAAAAGGGAATAATGTAAAGGAATGATTTCCGTTTACAAGATATAGTATATGCATAAATTATGTCCTTAATATGTCCTTTTTCAAAAAGATTTATTAATTCACCCGATTTTAGTTAATATTTTTTTTAGATTCACCACAACATTATTTATAATTCAAGCAACATTCTGCACAACTCAACTTTTTTTTCGTCCGCAAGGCTGTTTTCAAAGCAAATTGTGCCCTGTCGTTCCTCTTCACGCAGCAATCCGGCCTCAGAAAGTTTCCTTCGCATTTCCCGTGCTGTTCCCTCTCCTCCGTCAAAAATACGCACGGAATCGCCGAGAACGTTCTGGATCTGCTCCCGCACGAACGGATAATGCGTGCAGCCCAGTACTGCCGCATCCACCCTATGACCACTGTAGGAATACAGAAGTTCGTTTAAATATTTTTTCAAGTCTTCTCCATTGATATCCCCACGTTCCACGAAATCCATCAGCCCCGGACACGGAAGCGGGATGATCGTTGCATCCTGTTCGTAGCGATCCATAAGTTTATGAAATTTTTCCGCATGGATCGTCATCGGTGTCGCCATCACAAGGACACGTGGATGATCCATACAAAACACGGCCGGTTTGACGGCCGGTTCAATTCCAACGATCGGAATATCCGGATACATCTCACGGAGCACACGCACCGCTGCAGACGTCGCTGTATTGCAGGCGACGACAAGCCCCTTGGCCCCCTGATCAAACAGCTGCTTTGCACAGTTAATTGTAAGCTCACGAACCACCGGCTGTTCTTTCATTCCATACGGCGCATTCTTCGAATCTCCAAAATATATGTAATCTTCCTGCGGCATGATCTTCACCAGTTCACGCAATACACTGATTCCGCCGACACCGGAATCAAATACCGCGATTGGATTTTCTTTTTGTAATAAGTAAGCCAAGAAGCACACTTCCTTTCCAAAAATAAACAATTCTTTCTTTATAGTAAACTCTATGCTATAATCATTTTATACAGATTGACAAGGGGAGACAGGTTATGTCAACAGAAGAAGGTCTTTTCGGGAAATACAAGCAATGTGAATTTTGCGGTCGTCCTCTTCCGAACGATTACGCAGATGTTCTCTGCCCACGGTGTAAAGATAATAAATTATTCCACGATGTCAAGGAATTCATTCGCGCCAATCGGGTGAATGAATATGAAGTTGCAGAACATTTCGGCATCCCCCTCAAGCAGGTAAAAGCCTGGATCCGTGAAGGCCGTATCGAGTATACAACGAACACCTCTTCCGGTACAATCTCCGGTATGCATTGCCAGCATTGCGGTGCTCCTGTCACCTTCGGTTCGCTTTGCCCGAAGTGCCTGAAGCTGTTAAACGGTGGACGCGGTACTGTTTCCGCTCCGGCCACCCCTAACACGAAGATGCATTATCTTGACAACGAAGGACAGTCATAACACGTTCTTCCATATAAATACATTCCAAACATAATACATGCACAACAGAACTCTGTTGTGCATGTT
>CAVHWG010000139.1:0-6098 GCA_963639645.1 Firmicutes bacterium TM09-10
TAAGCGATTGCGAATGCAATATGGCAGCAGCTTCCCCGGGACGGCTTCTAATGCGGCACTGGTTATCCAGAATCACGAATTTGCAGAAAACACCTGCATCCCTCTTTTTATGATTTCTGTCCGCTCAAGCTTAGACAGTGGCTGAGCGCTGTTCGTCTGACACAGAATGTGTCCGATGGATTTCGTGTCTGCCTTACGCGGAGTGCTGAGCAATAGAGTGCCCGTGGGTTGTGTTTGCGCCCTCGTTCCACTTAAGGCTTTTCTTTATGCATCCATGGGCGACATTAACCAAGAGCGGGCACAATAAAATTTGTGAAGTGCTCCGCTTAGGCAGACTAGAAATTTTGAGCGCATCTGTGTCCGGCGGACACCGCCACGGAATGGTTCAAACGTTGTCGTACACAAAATTTAAGCGAAACAGGCACCGCTGTTAAATTCAGCGATTCTGCCTGAAACCGCCGTTCAAAAACATGCATATGATTCGAGGTATCATTCAAACTTTCGGTTAATAGGACGCGCACGATCAGGACACCGATCGAAGCATATCCACGCAACACCCCGGCGACGCCATTCAAAAATGCAAAAGCGAGGCGCCTTTAAGAAACAGGTGTTGCTTAGTAAATAAAGGCTGCTTTATACAAAGGCAGCCTTTATGAGTTGGTTCATGTGTTCAATCGGAAGAATCTCCATTCCGTCGGTGATCTCCTCAGAGATCTCACTTAAGTCGCGCTCATTGTCTTTCGGAATGCACACGGTATTCATGCCCGCATTCTTCGCAGCAAGAAGCTTCTCCTTAAGTCCGCCGATCGGAAGCACACGTCCGCGGATCGTAATCTCTCCGGTCATCGCGATATCTGCGCGAACCTTGCGGTTCGTGATCGCGGATAAGATGGCAAGTGCCATCGTGATACCGGCAGACGGTCCATCCTTCGGGACTGCGCCCTCCGGGATGTGCACATGGATGTCATGCTTTGCAAAAAATTCCGGGTCAATACCGTAATCGGAACTGATCGAACGGATATAACTGATTCCGGCGCGGGCGGATTCCTTCATCACGTCGCCGAGCTTACCGGTGAGAACCAGTTCGCCCTTGCCCGGAAGTACGTTGACTTCAATCTCAAGTGTGACACCGCCGACGCTCGTCCATGCCAGACCGCGCACGATGCCGACCTCATCCTTCTTGTTCTTCTTGTCCTGGCGGTACTTCGGCTTGCCGAGGCACTCTTCCAGATTCGTGCCGGATACCCGGATCTTCTCCGTCTCGCCCTCATAGATGCGGCGCGCCGCCTTGCGGCAGATCTCGCCAATCCTGCGCTCTAAGCCTCGTACTCCGGCTTCTCTCGTGTAGAACGAGATTACTTCGCGAAGCGCCTTATCCGAAATCTTAAGCTGCGATGCCGTAACACCGTTCTTGGCAAGCTGCTTTTCGATCAGGTGATCCTTGGCAATATGCAGCTTCTCGTTCTCCGTGTAGCTGCTGACCTCGATGATCTCCATACGGTCACGCAGCGGTCCCGGAATGTCGCCGAGTGAGTTCGCACTTGCGATAAAAAGCACTTCGGACAGATCCACCGGAAGTTCCACATAATGATCACGGAACTTACTATTCTGTTCCGCATCCAGCACTTCAAGGAGCGCGGATGCCGTATCTCCTTTGTAATCGCTGCTCATCTTGTCGATCTCATCGAGCAGCATGAGCGGATTCTTTACCCCCGCAGAGCGAAGTCCCGAAACGATACGTCCCGGAAGTGCACCGACATAAGTTCTGCGGTGTCCGCGGATCTCCGCCTCGTCGCGCACACCCCCGAGGGAAATGCGCACATATTGCTTGTCGAGCGCACGCGCGATCGAACGCGCGATACTCGTCTTACCGGTTCCCGGAGGTCCCACAAGACACAGGATCGGGCTCTCGCCCTTACCGGTCAAGTTGCGGACAGCAAGGAACTCGATCACGCGCTCCTTCACTTTGTCCAGTCCGTAATGATCCTCATCGAGGATCTCCTTCGCATGGGCAAGATCCCGGTTATCAACGGACGTCTTATCCCACGGAAGTTCCAGAAGCGTCTCAATGTAACCACGGCTTACCGTGCTCTCCGAAGAATTGGACGCAATGCCTTTGAAGCGCTGAATTTCCTTCTTAATACGCTTCTTGACCTCATCCGAAGCCTGAATCTCCTCAAGTTTTTTCTCATACTCCTGCGCATCGGAATCCGTGTTCGTCTCCCCGAGTTCTTCCCGGATGAGCGCCATCTGCTCCCGAAGGACATATTCCTTCTGGTGCTTCTCCACACGCTCCTGCACTTTCTTCTGAAAATCGCTTTTGATTGCAAGAACCTCGATCTGCTGCAACAGCATCGCAAGCAATACCTCATATCGCTCTGTCACTGCGATCGCATCGAGGATCTTCTGCTTCTTCTCGAAGCTGACCGGAAGATTATTGCCGACATAATCCAGTAAATGCGACAGATCCGTCATCTCCTGCACCTGCCGGACCACTTCCTTGCCGATGCGGCCCTGCACCGAAGCATACCTGGCAAACGTCTCCTGCACGCTCATCACCATCGCCTCTTCGGCCTGCGCCGGGAGATGCTGCTCATCTTCCTCCATATAGACGATCACGCGCGCCTCAAGGTACGCATGCAGCTCCTGTGTAATCTCATACACTTCGGCACGCTGCTGTCCCTCGACCATCACACGCATAATATCATTTTGTAATCTGACAACCTGCTTGATCTCTGCGATCACGCCCATGGAATGTAAATCTTCCAGCATCGGATTGTCCTTGTTCGAATCTTTCTGTGTCACCAGAAAGATGGACTCTCCGTCCTTCATCGCACGCTCGACCGCCTTAATGGATGGATCCCGACTGATGTCAAAATGCGCGATCATCCCCGGCAGGATCGTGATTCCGCGTAACGCTACCGCAGGCAGCATTCTAATTTCATCTCTCACTTGTATCTACTCCTGATTAAGACGCAAGTTCTTCTTTTTCCGGCTCTTCCTTCTGCTCGATTGCAGGGTTCTCCTCTGCCTCCAAAGCAAGATTCTTCTCCACCAGATCCTTATCGATCACGCATCTGCTGATCGACTCATCCGAAGGGATACGATACATGAGATCCAGCATAACTGCCTCCATGATCGCACGAAGTCCTCTTGCTCCGGTCTTGCGCTCCAATGCCTTATCCGCGATCGCCTCGATCGCATTTTCCTCAAATTCCAGTCCGACACCGTCCAGCTCAAAAAGCTTGGTGTACTGCTTGATCAGAGAGTTCTTCGGTTCCTTTAAGATACGGATCAACGCATCGCGATCCAGAGAATCGAGCGATACCGTGATCGGCACACGTCCGATAAACTCAGGGATCAGTCCGAACTTCACGAAATCCTGAGGCAATGCACGTTTGAATGCATCACCGATGTTCATGTCAGACTTTGACTTTACTTCTGCGTTAAATCCGATCGTTGAAGCATCCATACGCGACTCCACGATCTTCTCTAATCCGTCGAATGCACCGCCACAGATAAATAAGATGTTGGTCGTATCGATCGGAATCAGCTCCTGCTGCGGATGCTTTCTTCCACCCTGCGGCGGAACCGAGGCAACCGTTCCCTCGAGGATCTTAAGGAGTGCCTGCTGTACACCCTCTCCGGATACATCTCTTGTAATTGAAACATTCTCGGACTTCTTTGTGATCTTGTCGATCTCGTCAATATATACGATTCCGTGCTGTGCACGCTCAATATCATAATCCGCTGCCTGAATCAGCTTTAAGAGGATATTTTCCACATCCTCGCCGACATATCCGGCCTCGGTCAGTGTTGTTGCATCTGCAATCGCAAACGGAACATTGATGACACGCGCGAGCGTCTGTGCAAGAAGTGTCTTACCGGAACCAGTCGGTCCGAGCATTAAAATATTACTCTTCTGTAACTCTACACCAAGATCTCCGCCGGCGAGCACTCTCTTGTAGTGATTGTATACCGCAACGGACAACACTTTCTTCGCCTGATCCTGTCCGATGACATAATCATCCAGAAAAGCTTTCAGTTCTTCCGGTTTCAGCAGATTGATATCTTCCTTTGCGGAAGAAGACCCGCTCTCGTTAAAGCCTTCTTCATCGATAATCTCCGCACAGATGTCGATACATTCGTTACAGATAAAGACACCGTTGTTCGGTCCGGAAATAAGGCGCTCTACCTGATCCTGTGTCTTGCCGCAAAAAGAGCAGCGAATTTTTCCATCATTCTTTCCAGCCATAAATCATTACTCCATATATCTGTCAAAAATTTACTTATATCTAACAACACCTCCGGCTATCTGGCCGGAGGCGCATAATCTGGACAATCCAGATGATTATCTGCTCGTAATCACTCCATCGATCAATCCATAATCGGCAGCTTCCTGCGCAGACATATAATGATCACGCTCCGTATCCGCAGCGATGGTCTCATATGGCTTGCCGGTGTTGGCAGCAAGGATCTCGTTCAAACGCTTCTTTGTCTTTAAGATGTTCTCTGCTGCGATCTCGATCTCAGTAGCCTGCCCCTTGGCTCCGCCGGACGGCTGATGGATCATGATCTCTGCATTCGGAAGCGCATAACGCTTGCCTTTGGCTCCTCCTGCAAGAAGAAAAGCTCCCATACTTGCAGCAAGACCGATACAGATCGTTGAAACATCACACTTGATGTACTGCATGGTATCATAGATTGCAAGACCAGCAGTCACCATTCCTCCCGGAGAGTTGATATATAACTGAATATCTTTTCCCGGATCCTCAGACTCCAGAAACAGTAACTGTGCCACAACAAGGCTGGCAGTTGTCTCGTTTACTTCCTCCCCAAGGAAAATAATTCTGTCTTTTAATAAGCGGGAATAAATATCGTAATTTCTCTCGCCTCTACTCGTTTGTTCAATGACGTAAGGTACTAAACTCATAGAAAAACGCCTCCTTAATAAAAGTGTAAAAGACCGGTCTGGTTTTGCCCAGACCAGTCCATGTAATTGACTCTAAGAAACTGAAATTATGCTTCTTCTGCTTCCTTTTCCTTCTTGCTTTTTGCCTTAGCGCGCTCCTTAACGTTAGCCATTACGAGCTCTACTGCCTTGTTGATTGCAAGATCCTTCTTCATGGAATCCTTCTCGGCATCTCCCATGTACTCTTTGAGCTTATCAGCTTCCATTCCGTAGCTTGCTGCCATCTTCTCGATCTCAGCGTTTACATCGTCATCAGATACTTCGATGTTCTCATCCTTGGCGATCTGCTCAAGAACAAGGCTTGCCTGAATGCGGGATAATGCTTCCGGACGAACCTGCTCCTTTAATGCATCAACGGTAAGTCCTGAGAACTGTAAGTACTGATCCATAGACAGACCGCTCTGTGCGATTCTCTGAGCGAACTCCTCGATCATAGTCTCACACTGTGTATCGATCATTGCCTCAGGAATATCCATCTTGGACTTGTCGATGATCTTCTGAACTGCTTCGTCTTCCTTTGTACGCTTTGCTTCGTTCTCTTTCTTCTCCTCAAGGTTCTTCTTTAAGCTCTCCTTGTACTCTGCAAGAGTATCGAACTCGGATACGTCCTGTGCGAACTCATCATCAAGCTCCGGAAGCTCCTTAGCCTTGATCTCATTGATCTTAACCTTGAATGTAGCAGGCTTTCCTGCAAGATCAGCTGCCTGATACTGCTCAGGGAATGTTACGTTTACTTCAACCTCATCTCCGGCATTCTTGCCAACGAGCTGATCCTCGAATGTATCGATGAATGTATGAGAACCGATCTCTAACGGATGATTCTCACCCTTGCCGCCTTCAAATGCAACACCGTCTACAAATCCCTCGAAGTCGATCACTGCGGTATCACCGACAGCTACGGCACGATCTGTAACAGCGATTGTTCTTGCGTTATTGTTACGCTGCTGCTCTAATGCTTCGTTTACTTCCTCGTCTGTAACGGAAGTATCGATCTTCGTAACAGTTACGCCCATATATTTGCCAAGTGTAACTTCAGGCTTTACAGCAACCTCTGCTGTATAGATGAAAGGCTGCCCCTTCTCGATCTGTACAACATCAACGGTTGGACGGGATACGATATCAACAC
>CAVHWG010000140.1:0-9321 GCA_963639645.1 Firmicutes bacterium TM09-10
GGGCTCGCGTGTCTGCTCGACAGGTCAGTTATTGATTTTAGCAATGATGTTTGTTCCGGTAGATCTGCTTTTGTATCTGATCGGGCTGACCATTTTGCGCATTGTGCTGCCACTTGTCTCGTTAGCCCTTGTTGGAGGAATCTATGTGGCTGCAAACTATTTTGATGTGTATCATGGTTTCTTATATAACGAGTTGACACGGTACAATTCTGTTGTTGATGTGACAAACAATATTATTGCTAATTTTCCAAAGAATAGTTACACGATCGTATCACCGACCGACGAGTTGTATCAGGTGGCAGAATATGGATGGCATGAAGAAGCATTAACTTTCTTGCGTGAACTGCAATATGGAAATTATTCAATTCCCTCAAAATACATTTTCTTTTATGTGGAAAAGCGACCGATACAATATGCACAGAGCCATTTTTATACAGGTCCTGAATGGCTGGCGCAAGAGAAATACACGCAATATTATACGACCTATTTTAGCGAAGGCGATGATATTAATCAGTCGGCGATTTCAAGTGTGTATGCGCAGCGGGAATTGGAGTATTTTGCACGACCATCGCAGACCTATTCTGATCTGACAAGCCGTACGATTCTTGAATCCAAGTTGAATCAATGGTGTGAGCAATTTGGTAAATCATTTCCGAATGATACAAGTGTGTATTATGAAGATGACGATTTTATCTGTTATGTTGTTCGCCAGAATACGTACCGTCTGTTTAATCTGGAGGAGTAATGACAAATAAGAGGAAAAACAGAATAGGAATCGTCATCTGCAGTTTTCTGCTTCTGCTGGGGGTAGGAGTGGGAATGTTTGTATTCTTACATTTCCATTGGAACTTGTCCATGCAGGCGGAGACCTTTTCGGAGTCGTCAAAAGAGTTAAACAATCCCAATCGTGGATTTTACTATATCTATGGATTCCGCATCAAAGATGAGTCGACGGATTGGGAGTCGGAAGTTGCGGCCCGAATGGAAAACGATACAGATTCCACGTTGGCACTGATTGAAATAAATCTACAGGAATACCATGATGGAGCAATCACGGAAGCGGGGATGCAAGATATGGAGACGCTTTTTGCAGCGTTGACAAAACAGGATAAGAACTATTTAGTTCGGTTTCTCTATGATTGGAATGGGGAAAACGAGCAATATGAACCGCAGAGCATCGACATTGTTGTGGGGCACATGAAGCAGGTAGAGCCGGTCCTGCGAAAGTATGCAGATCGAATCTTTACGTTGCAGGGATTGTTTGTCGGCAACTGGGGAGAAATGAATGGCACACAATATGTAGATGAGAATTCCTTGAGAACATTGGCATCTACGCTGGCATCCGTCAGTGACCCAGGCACCTATCTTGCGGTGCGGACACCGATGCACTGGCGTAAGATTACGCAGACTTCAGACATCACGGAGTTTCTGAACAGTGATTCGCCGTATGCATACCGTCTTGGATTGTTTAACGATGGTATGTTAGGAAACGAAGGCGATTACGGAACATACGGAACACAAAGTGAGTCGGAAGTTGGCTTATATAAAGAATGGACGCGCGATGAGGAACTGAATTTTCAGGATGATTTATGTCGCACGGTACCAATTGGCGGGGAGGTGATCAACGATAATGAATACAATGACCTGGAAAATGCAATAACGGATTTTAATCGAATGCATGTAACTTATCTGAATGAGGATTATGATCGTAATGTACTTCAGAAATGGAGTGATTCCATTGTTCACACGGATGACTGTTTTGATGGTATGGATGGGTTTTCTTACATGAAAGCACGCCTTGGCTATCGTCTGGTTTTAAAGGAATGCCGGATGCAGCAGGATTTTTGGAAGGATACGTTGCAAGTTGAGCTGGATATCGCAAATGTTGGCTTTGCGCCGATCTATAAGGCGTGTGAGGCAAGTCTGGTGTTTGTCCCAAAGACAGAGAATGGTAAGAGATATTCCGTGGTGGCTGATCAGAACTTATCGGAATTAGCAGGTGGAAATGAGACAGACCAGATTGAAACGATTCAGGCAACAATTCCGCTGCATGATCTCTCAAGAGAAGATTATGATGTATACTTTCAGCTTCACGATCAGGCAACAGATGAGGTCATTTATCTTGCAAATGAGCAGGAATATGAGGCGGAAGGGTACAAAATAGGACAATTAATGCAGTAAAAAGACAAAAATAGACAACTCAAAATATTGCAAAAAAAAGACAAAGAAGCTATAATATAATAAATAGTAGTAAGAGAGAGCAAAGAATATTAGGAAATGGAGAGTGAGATTATGATGATGCATTATGAGAAGCCTGACATTTTACGAGTAGACAATTTGAGCGAAGGTGTATATTTAGCGAGTGGACAGTTCGTTTGCGGAAGTAAGTACTTACAAGGAAATTGGATTAAACCATGGCAACAGTCAAGTGGTGACATTATGCATGTTAGAGGCTGTGAAGGCTGTTCTGCGGATGATGGCGCTAAATGTAAGATTTCAGTAGGAGATACGTCACAGCTTAACGCAAATGGAGACTTTAGACCTACTTGGGAAATAGACGGAAAGAAACCAGAAGATCCACCATATTACAATTAGGTAATTGCAAAATTAAGAAAGCTTCGACAGTTTTGTCGAAGCTTTTTCTGGCTGATGATATGGCGTAGCTGTTTGGCTACGCCATTTTTTTGCTTAGAAGGAATCCTCCAACTCACGGATTTCCTCCGGGTTCAGAGGCTCGCATCGAAGATTGCGGATCTTGTATACTTCTTTACAGATGCCAAGTACGGTTGGGCGGTGCGTGGTCACGATACAGGTTCGCGGATAATCGTCTTTCATGATATTTTTGAGAACCTGGCGCTCCGTTGCGACATCTAATGCGGAGGTCGCTTCGTCGAGAAGCAGGATCGGTGCATGGCGAAGCAATGCACGTGCGATGGAAAGGCGTTGTGCCTGACCTTCCGAGAATCCGGTTCCGCGTTCGCCGACTTTGCTGTAGATGCCATCCGGAAGTTTCTTTACGAAATCCCAGGCGCAGGAGGCTTTCAGAGCCTCGATGATCTCATCATCGGTTGCCTCCGGCTGCACATTGCGCATATTCTCCGCAATCGTTCCGGAAAACATGGTATTTCCCTGCGGAACATACGAGAATAATCTTCGAGTCGAAGGGGTGAGCGCAATGGTTTCCTCGTTGGAGTTGCCGTACAGGCAGGATTCCCCTTCCTGCGGATGAAGCAGCGAAAGAATCAGTCGAAGCAGCGTTGTCTTACCCTCTCCGGAAGGACCGACCAAAGCGACAATCTCATGCGGACGTGCCGTAAAGTTTGCGTGCTCGAATACCTGCGTTCCGTTGTGGTACGCATAGGAGAAATCCGACATCTGCAGGCTGATTCCGTCATTCACATTTTCCTCCTTGAAGACATCAACCTCTTCGGTATGGTCAAAATCTTCTTTCGGCATATTCAGGATATCCATGAGTCGTCCGGCAGACGTCGTCATGGAGATCGCGGTCGGAACGAGCGATACCAGCTGATTCAGTGTGCCGGTAAGTGAGCTGGAGAGCGAGAGGAACATTGTCATGGTTCCGTAAGAGATCGCTCCGCTCCAGACGCGGTAGATACCGAACGCGTAGCAGCTGTAAGATACAAACAGACCGACCAGAGACAGAATGATCGAAGTTGCCATAGACAGTTTCTGGAAGGTGAGCCGCATCGACAGATATTCGGATTGCAGTTCGCGCAAACGCAGACTGTACAGGCGAATCAGATCAAAGGCTTTGATCGTCTGAATATTTGAGAAGGCTTCCTGATTGAAGCCGGACATCTTGGCTCCCATCGCGGCACTCTTCTGATTATTGTTGCGCATGCGTTTCAAGATGCGGTTCGACATCAGAAGACTGACCGGCATACCGATGAGTGCGAGTAACGCGAACATCGGATCATTATAGAATACCAATGCAAAGGTACTGATAAAGCGCGCCAGATAGATGATCAGGTTTGGAATCCAGCTCAAGATACCGTTAGATATCGTTGATGCGTCGGAACTCCAGCGGGTCAGAAGATCTCCGGTGTGATAATTCTGGATCGATTCCAGATCGGTGCAAAGCATTTTCTCGAAGATATCCGCTTTGATCGAATTGTCTACGCCGATGCTGATCTTGTTTGAAAAGTATGAAGAAATCTGATTGAGCACGATATTACCGATGGAGAAACCGATATACAGACAGAATGTCTTCAATAGAAGTCCGGTCTGGTGTCCGGTAATGATATCGACCATATCACGGGAGATCATGCTTGAGATCAGCGAGACCGCAGTTCCGGTCAAACCGAGCAGGGTGTAGAAGATCATAGCCTTCCAATAATGCCTTGCGTATTCGTAGATCCAGACGGTTTCTTCCCACACTTCGTGTAGAACGCCCTCTTTGATTCGTTTTATGTAATATTTTGGTGAGTTCGCCATATCTTATTCCTTATCGTTTATAGTTGGTCGATGGCCTGCTTCATAGTTTCAGCGGCTTCGTTCTCTTTTGTGCAGCAAAGAGACAGAAGTGGTGCAAGCTTTGCCATGGATTCACAGAAAGCAGCCTGTTCCTTGAGCATAGAGGCATCCCAGACAGGAGAGATCAGACGCTGCATGAGCATGAACGCACGATCCGGGATCTCCGGGGTGATCACATGGTTTTCTAACGCTTTTTTCAGGAAAACAATACCGCCTAACGGATGATTCTCCGCGGTGTTGATTCCGGATGTGCCGCACCATGGCAGACCATATACCATCGGAACTCCGTTTTCAATACCGATTACGTTGAGGTCGCCGTTGAGCAGCGGAACCGCATAGAGCTCGTGCCACAGATTCGTGTGTGTGGACTTTCCTGTTCCGGACGGGCCCGAGAAAAGCCATGCTTTGTCCTTATATAAGAAGGAGGCGGAGTGCAGCGCATACAGATGGTGCTTCCGGGCAAGCAGCAGGAATGCGAAGCGCAGCGCGTGGAATACCTGCTCCATATGCTCTTCGTCGAAGGCGTCCGGTGTACAATATGCCATCGTGAGGCTGCCATCCTTCGTGATGGTCATCTCATAGATGCCCCAGCTTCTCCGGAAGAAAAAGCGATACACGGAACCGGCATCGCACAACTGCAAGTCCTCCGTGCGAAGAAGGATGGTTCCGCTTTCCTTGTAGCGGGGCATTCCGGTTTTCAGATAGATTTCCTGATCTGCATGCTCTACCGGTGCGCATGCGAATTTCTTAAAATACTGGTCGTATAACTCCTTTGGACCATAGTAGGCAAATGTCATGGGACCAATCTTGTAATAGGCTGGTTCATAGCTGGAATGCGGAGTGTCCGAATCCGACAGTTTCACGATACTGTTTGCGGCCAACGCCGAGACAAAGTGTTTGATATCACTGCGGAGAACCGGAAGATCTTCTTCCGTAGCTTCAAATTCTTTTGCTGCGAGTGCAACCAGCTGCTCCTCGTTTGCTCCATCCACGATGGCATCCCACAGAAACTCGCTGGTTGTATTGAGTTTCAACGCGTGTGCGCGGTCTGCGGCATTCTGTCCATACGGCATAATGTAGGTGTCAGCCGCCAGATTTACTTTTTGATAACCTTCTCGAATTTTCATGATTCCATACTCCGTTTCTGCACGATCATAATTTCTTTCAGTATAGCATTTTATAGGGGAAAATGCTACAATGAGGAAAAACATAGTGGGTGAATTTATGGATATAGAAACGTTGTTAAAAAGCGGTCAGTCCGTACAGCTTTTTCCGCAGGGATACAGCATGTATCCACTTCTTGTGCCGGGGCGGGATGAGGTGATCCTGTCGCCGCTTCCGGATCGTCCGCTGCGCAGAGGTGAGGTTGCACTGTACCGCAGGGATACCGGAATTCTTGTGTTGCATCGCATCTGTCGTTGCAAAGAGGATGGATATTATATGGTTGGGGACAATCAGGTTCAGGTTGAGGGGCCGCTCAGAAAGGAGCAGGTGATCGGAATCATGTCCGGATTTGTGCGCAAGGGGAAATTGTTTTCTTCGGATGATCTGTTGTATCGTATCCTGTCGCGCATCTGGCTTGTGATGCGACCGGTGCGCCGCTGTATCACGGTGCCCGGTGCGAAGGTGAAGAAGCTGGTAAGGAAGTTGTTTCGCCTATAATGATTGTATCGCGCGCTTCTTGCGCTCCCGCAGTTCGCGGAAGAAAGAGGAGAGCATCTGCGAGCATTCCTCTTCGAGAACGCCCTGTGTGATCTCAACCTGGTGATTGAATTGCTGCATCTGTAACAGATTGAGCACCGATCCGGCACATCCGGCCTTGGCATTCATGGAGGCAATCACGACGCGCTTCATGCGAGACTGCACGATCGCGCCGGCGCACATCTGGCAAGGCTCCAGTGTTACGTACATGGTGCAGTCTTCGAGACGCCAGTCGCCGGTCTTTTTGCTGGCTTTGCGGATCGCGGCAAGCTCCGCGTGCGCCAATGTATTCTTATCGATATTGCGGCGGTTGTATCCGCGTGCGATAATATGTCCGTTCTGCACGATCACACATCCGATTGGAACTTCGTCGATCGCGTATGCTTTCTGCGCCTGTTTGAGCGCAGCTTTCATAAATTTTTCATCTTCGGTCATAGACTTTCCTCTTTGAATATACTAATATAATTAGGCGAAGCAAAGCTTCGATGTTAGGTCTTAATCATATCATAAATCAGAACATGAAGGAAGTAAGAATGCTTTTTGAATATGAAACAGAGCGATTGCTTTTAAAAATAATAAAACCGGTGCAGGCGAATCAGGTGTTGGATTTCTATCTTCGCGATAAAGACCTTTTTGAACGTTTTGAGCCGGATCGCGCAGAGGGATTTTACACGGTTGGATTCCAGAAACAGATCCTCACGTTTGAATACAATATGGCGGTGCAGGGCACACTTTTTCGCTTCTATGTGTATGAGAAGCAGAACCCGAATCGCATTATCGGTACGATCAGTTTTCATCATATTATGCGGGGATTTTCGAATTCCTGTGAGATCGGGTACAAATTTTCAAGCGAAGTGCATCACAGAGGTTACGCGATGGAGGGCTTGTCCAAAGTGCTGGAAGTGATCTTCTATGAAATGCAGCTGCATCGTGTGCAGGCATGGGTATTGCCGGATAATGCGCCGAGTATTCATCTTCTTGAACGCGTCGGATTTGTATTTGAAGGAATCAGTCGTGATTACCTTTTCCTGCATGGCACATGGCAGAGCCATGCGCTATACAGTATTCTTCCTTCGGATTTTCAGGTTTCAAGAGGACACAACCAGTAGCCGAAGCCGTCGGAAGACGGTTGCGGATCATGAGTATCATCTTGCGAGACTTCAAAATCATTAAAACCGAATAATAAAGCCATCATGCGCTCCTGTTGGGCAAAGATTCCGGGTACTCCGAGATACATCTTTGTGCCGTCAGGGGCGTTTACTGTTTTTAATATAAGGTAGTGATAGCAGAAAAAGCCGTGCACAAGGAAACTGTTGTTGCACAGATGCCAGTTGCGTGACGGAAGGGAGTGGATGTCGGTGATGGCGATTCGTTTGTAGGTTGGGGGCTGCGGTTTATCTTCCTTATCAGGGCATATTTCTTCTGCGTGTACTTCCGCACGCTGAGAATCGTCCTCGGCGGGGCGTGAAGAGTCAGAATTGTTGTCAACGCCCCGCGTTGGTTGAGAATCGGGGCGTGGAGTGTCAAAATTGTCGTCAACGCCCCGTGTGGGTTGAGGATCGGGGCGTGGAGCGTCGGAATTGGCGTCAACGCCCCGCGTGGGTTGAGGATCGGGGCGTGGAGTGTCAAAATTGTCGTCAACGCCCCGCGTGGCTTGATTATCGGGGCGTAAAGAGTCGGAATCGCTGTCTATGCCCCGCGTGGCATTTGGTTCAGCTGCCGGGGGCTCGGGAACTGCCTGCGCCTCCCACTTTGTGAAAGTTCCGCTGAGCAGATCGCCTGCCGGATGCTGCACGTAGCATCCCAACAGTATTTTTCCACCGTCATAGCGTACAATGACCGCCTGAATATTGCTCACAGAATAATCCGTTTTTCCAATACGATCACCGCACAATTCAAGGCAGGCATTTCCGACACCCTGTGAGATGACGATTTCTCCTGCGGGAATGCCGATGCAGTCACCGTCCCGGACGATAATGTAGATGGGCGCTTTTTCTTTGATGCGTTCCAATCCACGGATATGAATTTCCATCCGGCAGCAGTCATTTCGGATATCGTTGCGGATGAAACCAACGTTGCGACCGCGGATGGTTCGGTCGTACTCGTATAGATAAGTAACAAATCGTTTCAATGAATGAACTCCTTCTGTCTATTGTTAGTATTTTATGATGGATAAATGGAAAATATAATGGTGACATTCGGATATTTGCTTCTTAATTATTTTTCGGTGAAAGAATTGTTACAAAGCAATCATATCAAGATAGATAAAAGTTAATAGATAAAAGTTTTTGAAAAAACAGTTGACAAAAATGCATCTCGCTGTTATATTAATATCAGTAACAGTTCTTATTATTGATTAAGGAGTTACGATGATTAAACGAAGCAAACAAAGAGACGCAATTCAGCAATGCCTGATGGGACGTTACGATCATCCTACCGCGGAAACCGTCTATATGGATATCAAGGACGAATTTCCGAATATCAGCTTAGGAACCGTATACCGGAATCTGTCGCTTTTGGCGGATCTCGGGGAGATTCAGAAGCTTACGATGAGTGGGGGGCCGGATCGCTTTGATGGAAATCCAAAGCCGCATTACCACTTCGGTTGCAGAAGTTGTGGTTGTGTGATGGATCTGGATCTGCCGCAGCAGGATGCATTGAACCAATTGGCAGCAGAGCATTTTGACGGAATTATTGAAAAGCATACGATTCAATTTTTCGGATTGTGCCCGGATTGCGCAAGAAAACAAACAAGTTAAATATTTTAAGGAGGACATTAATTATGGCAAAGTGGGTATGTACAGTATGTGGTTACATTTATGAGGGAGAAGCAGCACCGGCAGAGTGTCCGGTATGCCACGTTGGCGCTGACAAGTTCAAGAAGGTTGAGGGTGAATTAACTCTCGCAGCAGAGCATGAGTTTGGCGTATACGCTTCAACTGTTAAGAATAATCCGGAGATCAGTGATGAAGACAAGAAGTTCATCTTCGATCAGCTTAAGGCAAACTTTGAGGGCGAGTGCTCAGAAGTTGGAATGTACCTTTGCATGGCACGCGTTGCTCATCGTGAGGGATATCCGGAGATCGGTCTCTACTGGGAGAAGGCAGCTTACGAAGAGGCTGAGCA
>CAVHWG010000141.1:0-9454 GCA_963639645.1 Firmicutes bacterium TM09-10
CTATCTTGGTTCTGAGAATTTCTTTTCTCTGATTTCCAATACCTGCGGAGGCTACAGCTTCTATAAAGATGCGAAGCTGCTTCGTCTGACGAGATACCGTTACAACAATGTCCCTTATGACAGCAACGGACATTACTACTATATAAAAGAGGGCGATACCATCTGGAATCCTGGTTGGATGCCAACGAAGACAGATCTTGACTCTTATGAATGTCACCACGGAATGGGATATTCTACTTTCAAAAGCAGTAAAAACGATCTCGCTGCAGAGCTGATTGCATTCGTACCGGTTGGCAAAAACTGTGAGATCAACCAGCTGACCCTTACCAACAACAGCAATGTAATGAAAGAGTTTTCCATATTTTCATATGTAGAGTTCTGCTTATGGAATGCGATGGATGATATGACCAATTTCCAGCGTAACTTTTCAACCGGAGAGGTGGAAGTTCATGATTCTGCGATCTATCATAAAACAGAGTATCGTGAGCGTCGTAATCACTATGCATTATACGCGGTCAATGCTCCGATCGTCGGATTTGATACCGATCGCGAATCATTCCTTGGTGCATATGGAGAGAATTCCGATCCGGAAGTTGTCGTATCTGGCAAATCCAAGGATTCCATCGCCAGCGGATGGGCACCGATCGGATCTCACCACTTAAAAGTCACTCTGTCTCCTGGTGATTCCAAAACTTTCGTATTTATTCTTGCTTACATCGAGAATCCTGTGGAAGAAAAATGGATCGGCCCCGCAGAAGATGGCAAGATCAATCGGGCTCCTGCCGAAAAACTGATGGAAGAATTTGATTCCAAAGAGAAGTCAGAAGCCGCACTTGCCGAATTAAAAACTTATTGGGATAAATTACTGTCGCATTTTACGGTGTCCTCCTCCGAGAAAAAACTGGATCGAATGGTAAATGTATGGCATCAGTACCAGTGTATGGTAACTTTTAATATGAGCCGTTCCGCCTCCTACTTCGAATCCGGTATCGGACGCGGCATGGGATTCCGGGATTCCTGCCAGGATCTTCTCGGTTTCGTTCACTTGATTCCGGACCGTGCAAGAGAGCGTATCTTAGATATCGCTGCTACACAATTCGAGGACGGTAGTGCATACCATCAGTACCAGCCTCTTACCAAGAAGGGTAATTCCGATATCGGCAGTGGATTCAACGATGATCCGCTCTGGCTGATCGCAGGTACTGCCGCATACATTAAAGAGACCGGTGATTATAGCATTCTGGATGAGCAGACACCGTATGACAGTGATCCGTCCAAGGCAACCGATTTCATGGAGCATCTGCGCAGATCCTTCCATTACACGATTGATCATCTCGGACCGCATAAGCTTCCGCTCATCGGACGTGCCGACTGGAATGACTGTCTGAACCTAAACTGCTTCTCGACCGAGCCCGGCGAATCGTTCCAGACATTCGGTCCATCCGAAGGTCCGAATGCCGAATCCGTATTTATCGCCGGCATGTTTGTCCGCTACGGTAAAGATTATGTAGAAATCTGTCGTCACAGAGGACTGGAAGACGAGGCAAAACTTGCGGAAGACGCAATTGCAGAGATGGAAAAAACCGTTCTCGACGCAGGATGGGACGGCGAGTGGTTCCTTCGAGCATATGATCATTATAAAAATAAGATCGGTTCAAAAGAATGTGAAGACGGCAAAATCTTTATCGAGCCACAGGGATTCTGCGTCATGGCAGGAATCGGTTTAAAAGAAGGCAACTGCCTGAAAGCAATGGAGTCCGTCGAGAAGTATCTCGACACTCAATACGGCATCGTTCTTCTTCAGCCTCCTTATCATAAATATCATGTTGAACTTGGTGAGATTTCTTCTTATCCACCAGGATATAAAGAGAATGCAGGCATCTTCTGTCACAACAATCCATGGATTTCCATTGCGGAGACTGTAGTCGGACGTGGCAATCGCGCATGGCAGGTATACACAAGAACCTGTCCGGCCTACATTGAGGATATCAGTGAGATTCATCGCACGGAACCTTATGTATATTCCCAGATGATTGCAGGAAAAGACGCTCCGAACTTTGGCGAAGCCAAGAACAGCTGGCTGACCGGTACCGCTGCATGGACGTTTCTTGATGTATCACAGTACATCCTTGGAATCCGTCCTGATTACGACGGACTTACGGTAGATCCTTGTATTCCATCTTCGCTGGATGGTTTTGAAGCAAAACGTGATTTCCGAGGTGTAACTTATCACATTTGTGTCAAAAATCCGGACCACGTGGAAAAAGGCGTTGCATCCATGACGGTGGACGGTGTTGCAATAAGCGGTAACATGGTTCCTCTTCCAGACGGCAAAACCGATGTCAACGTTGAAGTAATTATGGGATGATCAGTTTTCTTCTTTATAAAAATTTTCCTTCCAAAAACGGGGTGTCACACAATTTGTGTGGCACCCCATCTCTTTTGCTTATTCATTTATCATGTAATTTGCCTAAGAGTTGTAACGCTCCCAATCATTTCACACCGGCATCCCCATGTCCCATCAGCTTGAACTTGCCAACGAGTGTCTTTAACTCCTCCGACTGTGCGGAAAGCTGCTCGCTTGTCGCTGAGGTCTCCTCCGCCGATGCGGAATTGCTCTCCACAACAGTCGAGATCTGCTCGATACCGATTTCCACCTGATTTAACATCTCCGCCTGCTCGCGGGAAGTCTCGCTCGATCCCTTTGCCGCTTCCGCAAACTCATTCATCATCGCAAGGATCTGGTTTAATGCGTCAACCGTCTTCTCGGTGATCGCATTACCGTTCTCCACTTCCTGCAATGCCTTGCCGAGAAGTTCTCGCGTATTGACAGCCGCCTTTGCACTGTCCCCGGCAAGTTTACCGATCTGCTCCGCAACGACTGCAAATCCTCGTCCGGCTTCGCCCGCACGGGCCGCCTCAATAGATGCATTCAGCGATAACAGGTTTGTCTGCTCCGCAATATCCTCGATGGATCCGAGAATGTTCTGGATCTCCTGCGAGGTCGCATTGATGCGGTGCATCGCCTCCGTAAGCTTCTCGAGATCCTCGCGGCTCTGTCCCGCATGCTCCGCTGCCGCCTTCACGCTCTCATACGACTGCTGCGCAGCCTCTGCGTTGTCTCTGGCAACCTGTGTAATATTCTCTACCGTAGCGGTCAGCTCCTGTACCGCTCCCGCCTGATCGGTCGCACCCTCTGCGAGCGCCTGCGCACCGTAGGATAACTGTCCGGATCCCTGTGCCACCTGCTCGGATGCGATATTGATCTGCTCTAACGTATCGCTCATCTGGCTTCCCAGCTGATGCATCGACTCAAACTGATCCACAAACGATCCGACATACTTGCTGCGGTTCTCCTCGGAGATTGTAAAGTCTCCTCCTGCCATCTGACCGAGCAGCACGCCCGTATCCACAACCATCTCGTGTAAGGCCGCGCAAGCATCCTTGAAGTCTTTCGCAAGCTGTCCGAGTTCATCCGGTGATTCGTAGGTAATGTCCACATCCAGATTGCCGGCTTTCAGATCTGCGGATGCCTTCTGGATCTCCTTGATCGGACGCAGCATATTTTTCGTGATCGCCTTACGGATCTTCATTGCAAAAAACACACTTACTGCTGCAAGAATCACCATAAGAATAATAGATCCGATTCCGGTTCTTCGCGCTGACAAATACTGTGAAGTCGCTTCCTGCGTTGCAGCATCGCCGATATTCACCAGTTTATTCTGCACGGAAACGGTCGCATTGTTAAAGTCTCCGTTAAATACGACAAGTGCCTTTGCTTTCTCTCCCTGCTCGGCAAGATCCATCAGATTCGCGCGGATTTCTTCCATCTCATTTACCGCCTGCTGCAGATCGTCCACCGCATCCTGATCGGAGAAGGATTGTCTCAGTTCCTCCACTTCCTCCCTCACGTTCTGTGCCGCCTGATCCGCCGCACTCAGATACGACCGCGTCGCTCCGGTATTGTCCACCGTAAGTGCCCACAGGATATTCTTGCCGGTCATCTGCACATCCTTGCGGATCTCCATCTGTGTCACGCTGCTCGTGTAGGCTTCTTCGTAGAATTTCTTTGTGTCAATGTTCATCAAAATGATCGCAGCGAACGCCATCAGCAGTGCAATAAAGAATGTGATAATCACACTTCCGAATGCAAACCGGAGTTTATCGCCCACCTTCTTCTTACGATAAAATTCTTCCATATTGTGCTTCGAGCCGCCGCCCTTGCGCTTCGACCGACCGTGAAGCACCTTCTCCTGCTTGTCTTTCTTTTTCGTATCTTTCATAAAAACCCTTCTTTTCCTTTGTTGTCCTTTCATTTATGTATTAATTATAAGTTTTATGCCGTCAGTTGGCAATGTAAATTCCATGATATAAACAGAAAAAATGTCTGCTTTTTGTTCATTTTACAAAAGCAGACATTTTCCCGTTATGGGTACTACTAACCTCTCTTTTTACGTGCGAGGACAACACTCTGAATTACGAGGAACAGGCAAAGCATTGCTGCAATGGTAATTCCTGTCCACCATGCCTGATCCAGACCTGCGGATGAGACAATATTCTGAATGGTACTAAGAGAAAGTACACCAAAGAATGTTCCGATAATATTACCGACACCACCGGTCAGCAATGTTCCGCCGATGATGGAGGATGCAATTGCATTCATTTCCATTCCGCTCGCATGCGTTGCAGCTCCGGAACCTACATGAAGGAAATATACATATCCGGCAATTCCTGCAAGAAGTCCGCTTAACAGATGCGCAAGAAATCTTGTCTTCTTAACATTGATTCCAAGCATGAGTGCACTCTGGCGGTTACCGCCGACTGCGTAGAACGAACGTCCGAGTTTTGTCCAGCGAAGTAAAACAAACATAATGATCACGATCAGGATTGCTACGATCACACCGATCTCAACATAGGCGTTGACGTATTTTCCGATACGGTTTACCGATCCCATTCCCGGTACGATCACACGGGTATCTTTAAGTTTTACGAATGCCTCGTTCTCTACGTTGAACGGATCCGTATGTACGATCGATGTCATGCCTCGTGCAAAGAACATTCCGGCAAGTGTTACGATGAACGGCTGAATGTCAAGGTATGCTACCAGAAATCCCTGTACCAGTCCGAATGCAAGTCCGATACCAAGTGCGATCAGAAGTGAAACAAATACATTTCCACCCATGAAGTCCAGATATACAGCACAGCACATGCTGACTAAGGCAACCACACCGCCGACAGAAATATCGATACTTCCCGTGATCATGACAAGACTGAGTCCGCATGCCGTAATGATCAATGCGCCGTTGGCATTTAAGATGTTAAAGAATGTCTGCGGCTTTAAGAATCCGCCGCCCTCGAAGATCATTGCTCCGATGTACATTAAGAAGAATACTACGATCGTGATGGTCAAAAGCAGGTTGGCATCCGAAAGTGATAACTTTTTCAATGATTTTGTTTTCATATCAGCCTACCTCCTTTACATTTTTTACCTTCATCTTCTGTGTGAAGGATGCGAATTTCTCTCTTACCACTGGGGCACTGATAACAACCAGAATGATAACAACGACTGCCTTGTACGCTGAGATTGCTTCTGATTTTACATTGAATTTATACAGTGTCGTGGTCAAAAACTGAATAACGTATGCGCCCAGGATCGATGCCGCAAGGTTAAACTACCACCACTTAAGGAGTTTCCTCCGAGTGCTACGGCAAGGATGGCATCCATCTCAATATCTTTTGCAATAACCGAATAGTTAATGGTCGAGATACGGCTTACCTTGATGAGTGCGGCTACCGCTACGCAAAGACCAAGGATCACAAAGCTTAAGAACTTGATAAACGCCGGGTTCAGTCCGTTTAAGCGGGATGAACTCTCATTGATTCCGACTGCCTGTGTGTACAATCCAAGGCTTGTAAATTTCATAACAAGCGCGATCACGATCATACAGGCAACAGCGATAAAGAACGGAGTCGGGATCGGGATACCCGGGATGAATCCTCCGAAGTATCCGAAAGATGGATCGCTGATAACCGGGAGTTCGTTATTGTTGATCCATGCAGCGATGGAACGTCCTGCTGTATACAGGATAAGTGTTGCGACCATCGGCTGTATCTTAAATCCTGCCACCAATATTCCGTTGAATGCTCCAAAAAGCATTGCAACAACACAACTTACCAGAAATGCAACAATAATCGGAGCCTGTAACTGATCCGGACGCGAGTTGCTTCCGCACAGGACTCTTAAGATTACGGAACCGGCGATCGCAATGCCTGCGCCGACGGAGATATCCTGTCCGCCGGAAGCCGCTGTAACAAGCGTCATTCCGATTGCAAGAATTGCAAGCTCTGAGCCGTAATCCAAAATTGTGATCAGATATCCGGACAATACATGGTTTCCGGAACTGTTAAGGGCCATTGTAATCTTATAAAAGGACGGATCTGCGATCAGATTAAATACCGCCAGCAGCACCAGCGCTGCGATTGGAATCAGGATCTGCTTTCCGCTGAGCATATCCATAATGCTTTTTTTCTTTGTTGATGATTGTGTTTTAGGCATGCTTCTCGTCACCTCCGGCAATCGTATCCATGATCTTGCTCTGTGTTAAGTCTTCTCCGGTGATCTCACCAACCTTCTTGCGGTCACGCATAACGATCAGTCGGGAGCAGGTACGCAGCATCTCATCCGTCTCGGAAGAGATAAAGGTTACACTCATACCCTCAGATGCAAGTTTCAATACGAGTTTCTGAATTTCAATTTTAGTTCCGATATCAATGCCTCGTGTCGGCTCATCCAGGATCAGATATTCCGGATGGGTCAAAAGCCAGCGGGCAAGGATAACTTTCTGCTGGTTTCCACCGGACAGTGACTTGATCGGTGTGTCTGCCGATGCGGTCTTGATCTCCAGCAGCTTGATATATTCGTCTGCAAATTTGTTTGCCTGTGCTTTCGAGAACGGTCGGAAGAATCCGCGCAGCACCTGTGCCGCGAGAATAATGTTATCTCTTACAGAGAGATCCCCGACGATTCCGTCCACCTTACGGTCTTCCGGAAGGTAGGCGATTCCGTTCTTCATAGCGTCAATCGGCTTCGAAATCTTGATTTCTTTTCCGTTTTTCTTGATCTTACCACCGATCACACGATCCGCACCAAAGATGGCACGCACACACTCGCTTCGACCGGAACCGAGAAGTCCGGTAAATCCGTTGACTTCGCCTTTTCGGATATAGAAATCAAACGGCTTGATTCCCGCGTTGCTCTGCAGCTGCTCCACCTCAAATACCGGAGGAACCGATTCGTCTGCATGATAAACCTGTGTCTCATCTTTGATCTGTGCTTCGTCATCGAGTTCCTTGCCAAGCATCTTGGCTACCAGCTGTACTCTCGGGAGTTTCTCGATCTCATACTCCCCGACGAGCTTGCCGTCTCGAAGAACGGTGATACGGTCGCATACTTCATATACCTGATCCAGGAAATGCGTAACGAAGATGATTCCTACGCCTCTGGATCTGAGATCCCTCATAAGTCCGAACAGTTTCTGTACTTCTTTGTCATCCAGAGAGGAGGTCGGCTCATCGAGGATCAATACTTTACAATCCATATCTACGGCTCTGGCGATCGCCACCATCTGCTGGATCGCGATCGAACAGCTGGAAAGCTGCTGTGTTGCCTTTGCCGGAATATCGAGTGACTTCAGAATCTTATCTGCGTCCTCGTTCATTTTTTTCCAGTTCTGTCCCACGCCCTTCGTTCGTCCGATGAACATATTCTCTGCAACGGACAGGTTCGGGCAGAGGGTAATTTCCTGATACACGGTACTGATTCCCAGATTCTGTGCATCCTGCGGCGAGTGGATCTCCACCGCCTTGTCATTTCCTTCCAGGAAGATTTCTCCTCCGTCTTTCTCATATACACCGGTCAGGACCTTGATCAGTGTCGATTTTCCGGCTCCGTTCTCGCCCATCAGTGCGTGGATTTCGCCTTTGCGCAGGGAGAAATCAACCGCCTGCAATGCCTTTACTCCTGTAAAGTTTTTATGGATATTTTTCATCTGTAATACTACATTTTCTTTCACCAGCTCATTCACCCCTTGCTCATTCGTCAGAAAACGCGACGCTGCGTTTTCCTCATACGCTGCGCCGCGTTTGTCAGTCCTTTGTGTTGTTTCGTATTATTTGGTTTTGATTAGATACCGTAGTTATTTACATCATCCTCTGTGATGGTTGTTGCATCAAAGCCCTTCTCATCCATGATGATCGTCTTCTCACCGATGTCCTCACCGTTTTCAAGTTTCTTGATAACGTCAGCGATGTAAGATGCCTGGAACGGGTTGCACTGTCCATCATAGTTCCAGTTCTGATCTAAGAGTTCCTGTAATGCCCACTGGTTGCAGTCAAATCCCATTACGATGACGTCTTTACCAACGCCGTGTGAGATGTTTGCCTTGTCAAGAGCGGCTACGGCACCCTTTGCCATATCGTCGTTCTCTGCGTAGATAACGTTGAATTTCTCACCGCTGTCGATAACGGACTGTACGATCTGCTGTGCTTTCTCTGCATTCCACTCAGCGGTCTGCTCATTTACGATGTTCCAGCCCTCAGCTGCTGCTGTATCTGTAAGTGCTCCGGAACGTCCCTTCTGTGCTGCGGATCCCATAACACCCTGAATGTGGATGATGTTGTACTCGTCAAGGTTCTGTGATTTTAACCACTCACATGCGGTCTCGCCTTCCTTATCCATGTCGGAAACGATGGATGCTGCGTAAAGGCTCTCATCTGCATCGATAACACGGTCAAAGAGGATAACCTGTGTTCCTGCATCCTGTGCATCCTTTAATACGGAATCCCATCCGGATGTATCGGCTGCGGAAAGAAGCAAGTAGTCAACACCGTCCTGGATGAACTTCTGAGCTGCTGTAATCTGCTCGTCATTCTTAAGGCTGTATGCGAATGATGCATCATATCCGTTCTCTTTTGTGAACATTGCCTTCATATCTTTATCATTTGCGGTACGATATCCGGACTCGTTCGGATCGTTGTTGATGATTCCGACCTTGATCAGATCTCCGCTTGAGCTGCCTGATGCAGATGTGTCTCCGGCTCCGCCTGTTGATGAATTGCCGCCACAGGCAACCAGTCCAAATACCATCATTGATGCCATTAAGATTGATAAGATTTTTTTCTTCATAAATTTTTTCCTCCCAATTTTCCTTTTTTCATTGTTTTTGTTTGTTTCGTGTGGGCCCTTCTCTGTTGTATGTTCACTATACCATCCACCCCTTTTTTAAACAATTTCAATTTTACTGATTTTATAGGCTTTGTCACATATTTACAATACAAATTTTGTATGCTATCATCAAAACAAATACAAATTTGTTTTCAGGTTTGTTTTTTTCATAAAAAAATATGTTATTTTATGATTTTTGTCGATTTGACCGGAATTTTAAGGAATTTTGAC
>CAVHWG010000141.1:9464-16207 GCA_963639645.1 Firmicutes bacterium TM09-10
AAAAAGCGTGACAAACAGGATGATTTTTTTACGCGAAAAGTTTGATTTTCTATGATCAGCATAAACACAACACCGATTTCAGTTTCGAAAAAAGGAGAAAATTTTATGGCAATCAAATATAAATGGCTTGCTTCACGACTGCGGGAGCAGATTCCGGACTACGCCGTACGCGGACAGTACCAGCTGCCGACGGAAGCGGAACTTGCAGGCCGCTACAAAGTCAGCAGGCAGACGGTACGTCAGGCACTTGCGTTACTCACAAAAGAAGGGCTGATCGAAAAACGGCAGGGAAGCGGCAGCTATCTGACCGGACGGACACGCTCCGCGGAGCAAAATATAATCCCAATCCTGATCACAAGCGATTCCGATTACACCTACCCAAAATTTCTGTACGATCTGCGCAACGAACTGATGCACCGCGGCTTCTCGCTCCGGGCGCACGCAACCGGAAACCGGCTGGACACAGAACGTAATATACTGGCCGGTCTTCTGGCGGAACCACCACGCGCGCTGATCATCGAACCGGTCATGAGTGCACTCCCGAACCCGAATCTCGATCTGTATCTTGCACTGCAGCGTGCCGGTACTCATATGGTTTTCCTCCGTTATCGCTATCCGCAGCTGCGCCACACTGTCTGCATCAGGGAAGATAACATTGCCGGAGGCCGCATGCTCACGGAATATCTGCTTACCCATGACCATACTTCCATCGGCGCCTTTTTCGATGCAGATGATCTCGCCGGAATCGAGCGGTATCAGGGGATGACGGAAACGCTGCGTGATCACGACCTGCTTCCTTCGGCAGAACATGTCCGCTGGTTTCACACCCCGGAATTACAGCAACTGCTGCAAAATAACACGCATTTCATCAAAAAAGCGATACAGGAATCCTTTGCTTCCTGTACCGCCATATTGTGTCACAATGACCTCATTGCCTATGAAGTTGTCCGACTGCTGCATGCCTCCACGGATCCGAAACTTGCCGAGATCACAGTCGTCTCCTTCGACCACAGCTATCTATGCCATGCCGGACTGCACCCGTTCCTGTCGCTTGCCCATCCGGAACATGCATGGGAACAGCCGCTTGCCGGGGCCGCACTCGCTCCGCTCAGGGGATTAACTGCACAATCTGTGTCTCTTCCATGGGAGAATCCGCTCCGTTAACTTTCCGGGAATATCATACACCTTTGCCGCTGCGGTATTCTCTCGGGCTGATGCCCTGTGTCTTTTTGAATACAAAGCTGAAATAGTGCGGGTCCTTGTATCCAACCTGCGCGGCGATCTCCGATGTGGCAAGATCAGTACTGCGCAAAAGTGTCTTTGCCTTGTCCATCCGCTTGTCCGTCACATATTCAGTGAAAGTCTGCTTCATGTTCTGGCTGAATATCGAACTCAGATAATTGGCACTTACCTGCACTTCGCAGGCGACACTGCCAAGTGTGATCGCCTCATCCTCATAATGCGAATCGATATAATCCATCGCATTCTTCAATATTCTGCCACTCTGGCCGCTCGTCTGCTCATCCCGTATCGCGAACGCGGCCAGAAGCATCTGCGCGAAATAGTCCTTTACTTCCTCTTTGGAAATATGTACATGCTCCGGATTCGATACCAGCCGGGCATTGAAATCTTCTTTTTGCACGCCGATCTTATCAAGATATGCAAGGATTGCAAAACGGATATTTAAGACCACATAATCGCGAAACATGGTCGAATTCAACGCATCCATGATCTTCTCCAGATAAGAATCCACAAAACTGTACACCTCCATACGGCTTCCCTTTGCAAGGAACTCCTGTATGATCTCCGGCGACAACTGCGAATATTCAATTCCCGCAATCTGTGTGTCATCCAGTGCGGAACCGGCACTCTGTATGGTCTGCTTTGTAAAATAATGCTGTCGCGGATAAATGAACCGGTAAGCGGAATAACGACGGATTCCATCATAGCAATCCGGCAGCATACTGAGTCGTTCAACCGGATCGGACACCGCAACATACCACTCATAGTCACTGCTGTCCCGATCGCATACCATGCGGATCTGCTCGATGGCAAGATCGGTGTCCTCCTGAATCCGTTCCCAGTCGTCGCGGATCAGGATCCCGTAACAGTTGATGCTCCAGCGGAACAGGATATATTGCGGAAAACGCAGAAAATAATGAAGAATCTCTTCCTGCGTCTGCACAAAATGATTGACATCATTTTCCGGCAGGCCTTTCTTATCTTCCTGCATATATAAAAAGATCAGATTATAGCCGGACGCCGACAGGTCCAGTGATTTCTTCGCCGCCTCATCATAAATTTCCGCAACGCTCATCTCGCCTTCAAGCATTTTCTCAAAGAAGTGACGCATCGAAAACTGCTCATACTCACGCATCTCATCCGCAAGCTTCGTCTGATAGTCCTCCTGCTGCTGTTCCGCCTCGATCTTCTCTCGGATTTCCTGCAGCACCGTACGGATCGCAGCACGCGTGACCGGCTTTAAAATATACTGATCGACACCGATCGTGATCGCACGCCTTGCATACTCAAAATCGTCATACCCGCTTAGGATGACGATCTTGGTTTTCGGAAATTCTTCCTTTACCATACGGCTTAACGTCAGCCCATCCATAAACGGCATCTTGATATCCGTGATGATCAGATCCGGCCGGTTCTTTCGGATAAGCGGCAGTGCCATCTCCCCGTCGGATGCCTCCCCGACAAAACGGTAGCCATACTGGTCCCACGGAATCCTGTCGCGAAGTCCCTCTCGGATTACCGTCTCATCTTCCACAATAAATACTTTTAACATTTTCTCATCCCCTGCTAGTATGTCCGGTCATCCAATACGGACAATACATTTTTCTGCGTAAAAATTTTCTCTTCGACATAGTTGATCTTGTCGACCGTTTCTCCATTCTCCAGTTTGCGGACAATTTCTTCCAGATAGGATCCCTGCAGCGGATTGCACTCAATATCAACATTGATCAAACCGGATTTCACTTTTTCCAAAGCACTCTTCGTTCCGTCAAACGAGATCAGAGTCATATCGCCGCCGGTTCCCGTTGTCAATCCGGCTTCCCGCACTGCCTGCAGAACCCCGATCGTCATATCGTCATTCTGTGAAACAATGACATCGATGTCATCATAATTCTGCAAATATTCTGCCATCACTTCTTTGCCTTTGGCGGTGGTAAAATCCGCATCCTCACAGGCTAAAATATTCCAGTTGTCCTGAAGATCCGCGATCTCCTGAAACCCTTTCGTTCGCCCGATCATCGCTGACGATCCCTGTGTTCCCTGCAGGATCACAATATTTACCTGATTATGACCGAAATTTTTGCCCTTCAGATCGTCCGCGAGCCATCTTCCTGCGTTGCGCCCTTCTTCTTCAAAATCAGAACCGACCCATGCCGTATACAGATTGGGATCACAATTTACATTTCGATCCATGATGATCACAGGAATGCCTGCTTCCTTCGCCTCATTAAGAACGGTTTCCCAACCGTCCTCCACGATCGGCGAAAAGATAATGTAATCCACCCTCTGCGAGATAAAGCTTCGAATCGCCTTGATCTGATTCTCCTGCTTCTGCCTTGCATTGTTAAACATTAAAAAATACCCGTTCTCTTTGGAAAAGGCACTCTGCAAAGATGCGGTATTCGCGGTTCTCCACATCGACTCACTTCCAAGCTGTGATACGCCGATCACGGTCATATTTTCATCCGGACGTGCCTGCGTATCCGCATCCTTTTCGCCTGGATCCGATGCACATCCAGTGGATAATAACATCGTAAACAGCAGAAAAATCGCCATACATCTGCACATTTTATGCTTCCACTTCACTTTGTGCACCTCCTTCCGGCACAGCCGCCGCTTCCTCCATCGTTGCCGGTATTACGATCGTGACCGAAGTTCCCTCGCCCGGCACGGAATCGATCGTAAGTCCGTATTCCTCTCCAAAATACATCCGTATGCGCTCGTTGACATTGGCAAGGCCGAACCCGCGGTCCGTCTCCTTGCATGGTTTGCAGATGTCCTCGCGAAGTTGTGCCAGACCGGCCTCATCCATTCCTGCGCCGTCATCCTGTACAACAAAGACGATATTTTCACCCTTTCTGTGTCCTGTAATCCGGATCGTTCCGTGGGAGCGCTTGTACTTGATGCCGTGATAGAGCGCATTCTCCACGATCGGCTGCAACGTCAGCTTCGGAATCCGGTATAGATAGAGTTCAGGATCGATCGCGATATCGTAATCCATAATATCACTGTAGCGTGCTTCCTGTATCTGCAGATAACTGCGAATATGCTGCTCCTCCATCCGGATACTGATAAATTCTTTTCCTTTACTGAGCACGATCCGGAAGAAATTCGAAAGTGTCACAACCATCTCCACTGCCTGATCCGCTTCATTGCATTCGATCAGCCAGACGATTGTATCCAGTGTGTTATAGAGAAAATGCGGATTGATCTGCTCCTGCAGCAACCGAAGATCCGCCTTGCGCATTTTCTGCTCATCATCTCTTACTTTATCGACCAGCATCTGCATATTGCCCGCCATCTCATTGAACTCCTGGCTGAGCGCAGCGATCTCATCGTTGGTTCTGGCATCCGTCCGGACCGCAAAATTCCCTTCCGCGATCTCCCCGGTCGCATCATACAGCTGCCACAATGGGCGGAGGATTCCTGATGTCACGAGAAACGCAGCCACCGCCACACCGATTCCGAGCACAGCGATCAGGATTGCCAGAACGATCAGAAAGGTGCGCACCTGTGCATTCATCTCATCGGTGACACGCTCCATATGGTTGGTCTGATAATAAATATACTGCTGGATATCGTCCTGGATCAGTTCCGTCAGAATATAAATATTATTATCCAACTCCTTGATATTTTTATCATACTGGTTTCCGCGATGAATATTATCCACAATGTCGGTAATACGGTTTTCCAGCGTATCCGTGTTGCGGAGAAGACTGTCCAGCCACATCCGGCTCTCATAGTCCGATGTCATATCCTTCAGCTGCTCACAGCTTGTGCGCAGACTTTTGAGCATGGTATACGGATTCTTGAGCGTCTGATCCTGCGCGATCGTATCGATCGACACATAGCCGACAACGATCTTGTACAGACTCTCATCCATCTCTTCTTTAAAACTGATATTGTAATTGTTTGCAATCGTCAGATTATCGACGATCTCATTGTAAGTCCGGTTGTATTTCGCAATCGTAACCAACAGATAGACACTGATCAGCACAAACGGCAGCATCGATGTCGACAGCAGGATCAGTATCTTTCTCCGGATGGAAAAAGCGACTTTTCTTTTTTGTTTTTTCTTTGGTTTCATATTGTAAAAATCCCTGATACTTTTTTATCTATTATTATACCGGTCCTCGTTATTTTCGTCAAAATGATTGTTTAAAAGCCTCCCTGGGGGAAAGGGAGGCTTTTAAGAAGGAGATTTTAGAAAAACTATGAAAATTCTTGTATCAAATATTAGTGATTAGCAATATTAATTCTGTCCGTAATAAGCGTTTGCTCCGTGCTTGCGGAAGAAATGCTTATCGCGGATGCAATCCGGTGCAGGCTGCACCTTTGGATTGATCAGTTCCGTGCGGGTTGCCATCTTGGCAACTTCCTCGAGTACCACTGCATTGTGTACTGCCTCTGCCGCATCCTTGCCCCATGTAAACGGGCCATGGTTCGTGCAGAGCACGCCCGGTGTATAGATTGGATTGATTCCGCGGGTCTCAAACGTCTCGATAATGACTTTACCGGTGTTTGTCTCGTATGCTTCATCAATCTCTTCCGGTGTCAGACTTCTCGCACACGGAATCGGTCCGAAGAAATAATCGGCATGTGTTGTTCCGTAAAGCGGAATGTCTCTTCCCGCCTGTGCCCACGAAGTTGCCTCCGGTGAATGTGTATGTACCACACCGCCGATGTCCGGATACTTTTTGTACAGCTCCAGGTGCGTCGGTGTGTCGGAAGACGGCTTGTAATCGCCCTCAATCTTATTGCCCTCAAGGTCCATAACAACCATATCTTCCGGTTTTAACTTATCATAATCCACGCCACTTGGTTTGATGACGAAATAGCCGCTCTCGCGGTCGATTCCGCTGACATTGCCCCATGTGTAGGTGATCAGACCTCTGCGTGGGAGTTCCATATTTGCCTCATATACCTGTTTTTTTAATTCTTCAAGCATAATGATCCTCTTTTCGTCTGTTAGTTCAGTTTCATTGTCTCGACTGCTGCACGCTCGATCGGAAGTCCTGCATTGTAAAGCTTTAAGAACTCATCGAATCCTGCGACATCGGAAGCAGCCGGCTCCTCTGTCACGCCTTCCTGACCTGCGAATACTTCATCGTTCAGATAATCGGCAAGCGACTGTCCGTCCTTCTTATTCTTCATATAAGAAGCGAGTACCGCGATACCCCATGCACCGCCTTCGCCGGCAGTCTTCATAACGGATACCGGTGTGTCCATGGCCGCTGCCATAATGCGCTGTCCGACAACCGGGGTCTTGAACAGACCGCCATGTCCGTAGATCTTGTCGATCTTGACATGTTCTTCCTTAAGCAGGATATCCAGACCATTCTTGAGTGCGCCGAGTGCGGTAAACAGATGCACACGCATGAAGTTTGCAAGATTAAACCTGCTGTCCGGTGTTCTTGCAAAAAGCGGACGGCCTTCCTCAAATCCTGTAATGCTCTCACCGGAGAAGTAGTTGTATGCCAACAGTCCGCCACAATCTGCAG
>CAVHWG010000142.1:0-11093 GCA_963639645.1 Firmicutes bacterium TM09-10
ATCCATCCCATCTTGCGGAAAAAGCATCCGAAAAGCCAGGTTTTATTTCTCCTCACTGCTGTCCGCGCCGATCTGCTGCAGCGCAGCAAGAAGTTCATCACTGTCGATGTCGCTCAGACCGTTTAACGCCTTTTCAAATAAACCGACACCGTCTGAGTTCCCGCCACATCCGTGCCCGCAGGTCATGCAGTTGTGTGTGCATTCTTCCTGAAGCTTATCTGTATCCTGCATAGTTTGTCTCTCCATTTTAGTCGTGCTTAGGCTCAATCTTTTCCTTGCCGCCCATGTATGGCTGTAAAGCCTTCGGAATGTTAACCGATCCGTCTGCATTCAGGTTATTCTCGAGGAATGCGATCAGCATACGTGGCGGAGCGACAACAGTATTGTTCAAGGTGTGTGCAAAATACTTCTTGCCGTCTTTGCCTTTGACACGGATCTTAAGACGACGAGCCTGTGCATCACCGAGATTTGAGCAGCTTCCAACTTCGAAGTACTTCTTCTGGCGCGGTGACCATGCCTCGACGTCGCAGGACTTCACCTTAAGGTCAGCGAGATCTCCGGAGCAGCACTCGAGTGTACGAACCGGGATATCCAGGCTGCGGAACAGATCAACGGTGTTCTGCCATAACTTGTCGTACCAGACCTTGGACTCTTCCGGCTTGCAGACAACGATCATCTCCTGCTTCTCGAACTGGTGGATACGATATACACCACGCTCCTCGATACCATGAGCGCCTTTTTCCTTACGAAAACATGGAGAATAACTTGTCAGTGTGTATGGAAGCTTCTCCTCGTCGTTGATCGTATCGATGAACTTACCGATCATAGAATGCTCGGATGTTCCGATCAGGTAGAGATCCTCGCCCTCGATCTTATACATCATGGCATCCATCTCGTCAAAACTCATAACACCTGTTACTACGTTGGAACGGATCATAAAAGGCGGTACACAGTAGGTAAATCCGCGGTCGATCATGAAATCTCTTGCGTAAGAGATGACTGCGGAATGGATTCTTGCGATGTCGCCCATCAGGTAGTAGAATCCGTTTCCGGCAACTTTTCCTGCTGCGTCAAGATCAATGCCGTCAAAGCGATCCATAATGTCTGTATGATATGGGATCTCGAAATCCGGAACAACCGGCTCGCCAAACTTCTCGATCTCTACGTTGCAGCTGTCGTCTTTTCCGATTGGAACAGAAGGATCGATGATGTTCGGAATGGTCATCATAATCTTGGTAACTTTCTCGGAGAGTTCCTTCTCCTGTACTTCAAGCTCAGACAGACGGGCAGCATTTGCGGCAACCTCAGCCTTGACAGCCTCAGCCTCTTCCTTCTTGCCCTGTGCCATCAGAGCACCGATCTGCTTGGAGATCTTGTTCTTGTTTGCGCGAAGATCATCGGCCTCTGCCTTTGCGGCACGCGCCTTGGCATCCAGCTCGATTACTTCATCAACGAGTGGAAGCTTGTGATCCTGGAACTTCTTCTTGATGTTCTCCTTAACTACCTCAGGATTCTCTCTTAAAAATTTTAAATCAATCATGACATCCTCCTATGAATGTTAATAAAATTATGTTCGACTTGCACATTGGTGATTCCACTAAAAAGACCTTCCATCCCAGATTATTCATCTGGGACGAAAGGTCATCATATACTTTCCGCGGTACCACCCAAGTTGCTCCTTGCGAAGCCTCTCACGTACGGTAAAGGGTACGAACCTTGCAGCTTTCACTGCCAGCTCAGGAAGTGGAAAGACTTGTCTTTCTTACCGGTTCACACCAGCCACCGGCTCTCTGAAAAGATTCAAAATCGTAGCTTCCGTCTTCGCTCTCTTGCTTATCTTCTGCTATTATAGCCTCTTGTATACCAAAAAGCAAGCGGATTTTAGTGCATTGGCTGAAGTGGGTACTTATCGGTTAATTTCTTGATGATCGCCTTGGCATCTTCAACGGCTGACTCCCCGTTCTTGATGAGCATAGCGATTGCCTCTGCAACCTGATCAAAATCGTCTTCCTTTAATCCTCTTGATGTAGCAGCCGGTGTTCCGAGACGGATTCCACTTGTTACGAACGGCTTCTGAGGATCGTTCGGGATCGTGTTCTTGTTCGCTGTAATATGTGCGGAATCAAGAAGCTTCTCAACGACTTTGCCGGTGAGCTCGTATGGTGTCAGATCAACAAGCATCAGATGGTTGTCCGTTCCGTCGGATACGATCTTGATGCCGCGGGACTGTAATCCCTTGCACAGAGCCTGCGCATTCTTCACGATCTGTGTCTGATATTCCTTGAACTCAGGCTTTAATGCTTCCTCGAAACATACGGCTTTGGCTGCGATCACATGCATGAGCGGGCCACCCTGCGTTCCCGGGAAGATTGCCTTGTTAAAGTTGTACTTCTTGTTCACTTCCTCGCTGCAGAGGATCATACCTCCACGCGGCCCGCGAAGTGTCTTATGTGTTGTTGTGGTTACGACATCCGCATATGGGATTGGGCTTGGATGAAGTCCTGCTGCAACCAGTCCTGCGATATGAGCCATGTCAACCATGAGTACTGTGCCGACTTCGTCTGCGATCTCACGGAATTTCTTGAAATCGATCGTGCGGGCATAAGCAGATGCTCCGGCGATGATCATCTTCGGCTTGCACTCCAAAGCGATCTCTCTTACCTTATCGTAATCGATGAATCCCTCGTCATTGACTCCGTAAGGAACTACGTTAAAATAAGTTCCGGAGAAATTGACCGGTGATCCGTGTGTCAGATGTCCGCCGTGGTCAAGGTTCATGCCCATGATGGTATCACCCGGCTTAAGGATTGCGAACTGCACTGCCATATTTGCCTGTGCGCCGGAATGCGGCTGTACATTTACATACTCGCATCCGAAAAGCTTCTTTGCACGCTCACGTGCCAGTTCTTCTACAACATCTACGCACTCGCACCCGCCATAATAACGCTTTCCCGGATAACCTTCTGCGTACTTGTTCGTCAGAATGCTTCCCATAGCGGACATAACCGCCTGGCTTACCCAGTTCTCTGATGCGATCAGCTCGATGTGGCTGTTCTGTCTGTCAAATTCTGCCTGAATGGCTGCTGCGATCTCAGGATCAACTGCCTGAATATCATCCATTGTGTACATAATTCTACTCCTTTGCGTTATATTGGATTTGCGCGGTGCGCCTGTTACTCAAGATTGTAGCAGATTGTTTGCTTTATTGCAATAACGTAATGCAGTAAATTTCACTCTCTTGATTTCACTAAAATAAAAACATGCAGCCAACCCAAGTCAGCTGCATGCTTTCCTAATTCTTATGTTTGTTCTTATTTTGCAAGACCATCGATCCATGCGAACAATTCTTCCAGATCATAATCCCCGCTGTGCGGCAATCCCCAAGGCAGTGCAAAATCTACATTGTACCCCTTGTTTTTAAGCAAGGTTGCAAGGATAACCGGAATCGCAATGGATGTGTCACGGTCGAATGCGCCGTGGCGGATTCTCCAGTTTTTCGTCGTATCACATGCGCCGATGAACTTTGTCGGATTTAACAGTCTGATCATCTGCTCATCCGCTTTCTCGCCGCCCGCCTTGGAATGTTCCTGTGCGAAATCCGTAAAGTGTCTTGCCATCACTTTCTCATCACCGAATTCCTCGTTTTCCGGGCTGTCCAGCGACAGCGCGTCAAATGCCGGGGTCGGTTTCATACGCGTGATCTTTGCAATATAGGCATCAACATCAAGCGCTTTCGCCTGCTCACCTTCAAAAGAGATGTACGCCTGCTCATCGATTGCACTCCCTGGGACCGCCAGATCCGGCAGACGATTCTGTGAATCATGCGTTGCCTTCTCCTTCGATGCCGAAGCCAGGACAAAACGCATCACATAATCTTTAAACGAACCCTCACCGTCGTCCTCAAGCGTGAGTTCTTTTCCCGCATCATCCTTAAGATGCAACGAGTTCACATAGGCCGGGAACAGAGCCTTCAATGCAACGGACAATTCCTTTTGCTCCGGGCTGAGTTCTCCCACGACCGGAACCATCTTCGGTCCCTGCGGACTCATCTCAAACTTCATCATATGAAAGACAGGCTCTTTCTGAAAAAGCCATTCATATGCGGCATCCGCATGTTCCAGATTATGGATCGGACAATAACAGCTCGCCGCGAAAATATCATCACGCTCGTCCGCCGCACCGATTGCCTCCAGATACGGTGCATACTCTCCGGCATTTCCAGTTGCCCCTGCCAATGCGGATAATGCACCGCCCGCGGATGTTCCGTTGGTAATGATCTTCTCCACATCCCCCGGCACAAGAGCGGCGTTATGTCTCATATAACGGATTGCCGCTTTCATATCAACAATGATCGCTGGCGCGCGTCCTGTGCGTTTTTCCTCGATGCTGTCGTTTTCTTCTCCGGCGCCGCCCACAAAGAATTCCTTTGACTGCATACCAGTGTTGCGGCCGCGGATACCTGTGCACATCACAACGTAGCCGTGAAGCAAAGCTTCAAATGCTGTATTCGGCTTGTGGTTGAACTTGTCGATTCCGACCTCCATCGCCGGTCCTTCCATATAACCGCCGACCGTGTTCGGTGCGAAGATCGGAGCGGTCTTTAAAGAATAGCCGTTGATGGATTCGCCGTTGTAATAAGCCTCCGGCACATAGATATTCAATGTCTGCACACGGCTTGCCGGATTCGCACAGTACACGATGTGCTCAAATGCCCGGTAGGTAACGCTCCGCTCGCCGAGCTTACATGTTTTTACCTCATAATTATTAGGATCAAAAGTTAAATCGTACATATACTACCTCTTTTTTTGTTTTCCATACGAAAACCTCCCTCATCTGTATTGATTTGATACTTTTATTATATGAGGTGTTTCGTTGACAAACAATTCTGCTTCCTTTAGAATTAAGTCAAAATCTGACTTAAAGGATGCATGCGCTATGAATACGGAAAATCTCAAGGAATTTGTTGTTCTTGCGGAAACCAAAAACTTCTGGGAAGCTTCCGACCGGCTCTATATGAACCAGTCGACCCTCTCCAAACATATCAAAAGTCTCGAGGCCAAACTCGGTGTCGATCTGTTCTCGCGGACAACACGCCGTGTGGAACTTACCAACTACGGAAAAGCCTTCCTTCCATATGCAAAATCGATCACTCATTTTGAATTTGAAGGACTTTCCACCTTACAGCGAATGAAGAACATTGAAAACGGTCTTCTGACCATCGGAGTATTTCCTTCCATGCCACAATACCATATCACGCAGCTACTCTCACAGTTTCAGACCCTGTACCCGGATGCGACCATCCGCACAACAGAGGACGATCCTGTAAATCTGATGAACTATCTTGAGAACGCAAGTTGTGAGATTGTTTTTCAGCGTGAAGACAAAGCTACCTTTGAAAAGAATTTTCTAAATGACACCCTGATCACACGAATTCCTTATTTGCGGGATCAGCTGGTTGTGCTTATGCCGATCCATCATCCATTGGCACAATCGAAATCACTGACACTGCAACAGTTAAAAAACGAACGCTTCTGTCTGATCAAAGAGGGATCTCTTATGTATCAAATGTCTATGAACGCGTGTCAGAACGCTGACTTTGTGCCGAATATCGTGTTTACAAGCCACCGTATTGATTCCATTTTGGATATGGTAACCAACCAGAATTGTGTGGCACTCCTGATGGATGCCCATCTTTCCTTGCCTGAGAACGGTCCGAAACGAATCTGCTCACCATGGTGTTCGATCCCGATCACACCGGCAATCTCTTCGCAGATCTCCATATGCTACCGCAATGACAAGCCGCTGTCCAGGAACGCACAGCTTTTTATCAATCTGTGTAACGATAAATTATTTAAAGCCTGAAAGAGAAAGGGAGGGACTCTTTCAGGCCTTATTTTCACTTTACCGGAACCAGATAATCTTTGATCAGCTCATAATCTTCTATATTATAACAAACGATCTCATATTCTTTGATATCGGGATTGCTGAACACTCTCGTCAATCCGATAAACTGGGTCAGCTTTGACGCCAGATTTAACACGTCTTTCTCGTCCGTGATCAACTCTACCCTGCCCTGACACTTCTCCAGTGTCTTAAAGAATCCATCGATGTCTTTGATTTCTTTTACTCTCATGAAAACTCCTTTCTCTATCCACTGCGTCCTATTCTGCTGTTTTCTTTGCAAAAAGCGAAAATATCCATGTTACCAGCATAACGACCAACACGCCGAAGATCGTTGAGATAAAACGGAAACATCCATAATAGATTCTCTCGCTGCTATGTAATGTACAAGTTACCAGAATGAAGGTAACGCCTCCGATTCTCGCATTAATATATGGAACTTTTGCTGCTTTACAAAGAAGCAGTGTTACAATAATTCCAATAAACACCATCACCGCCATGATCCAGTCGTTACCAATGATATTGTCAAGCAAGATCACACCGATTCCGACCAGCCCACCGATAAATGTAATAATGATACGATTAATTCCGGCCTTGCGGCTGATCATCAGATTATCCTGACAGCACAACAGGCATGCAATACAGGCCGTCATCTTCTGAATGATCTCAATATGTTTTTCACCGACGGTAAAAAGAAATCCGGCATAACTTAATATCGTACTCACCAGAAAACAGATCAGAACAGCCACTGCTATCCGGACATCTAAAATCGTTATCTTCGGTTCCTCTATCTGTGTTGGCTTCGCCATCTTAATTTTCCTCCATCAATTTTATTGCAGTGTCAACAAACGCTTCCGCAGCTCCCGGCATCAACATGGAAGTAAGTGCCTCCCACGACAACCTGTGGTAGGCTTCCAGATCCGGCATATACTTCATACCTCCGTTTACCATCGATAAATAGAGCGTATGCGCATACTGCGAGCGCTCCTTTAACTGCCGTTCCGTAATGGTATTGATCTCCGGTTTTCCGGCAACCAGGACAACATCTCCGAGAGAGATCACCTCTACCGGAACCTCTTTTTGTCCGTCGCCCGTAAACACAAGCTCCTTGTACGGTTGCATCGGAATGCGTCCTTTGGTCTCCCATACAAAACGATCTGCTTTATGGGAGATGCCATACACCTCGTCCGGCTCTGCCTCATCGATGATCTTCGTTGCTGTTGCTGCCATCTGATGTGCAAGATCCTGTGCAAAGGCGATCCCTTGTTCCACACCAAGATCCACCGTCTCCGGTCTGCCATCCGGACCAACCTGATCATACCAGGCCGTCCGGACCGGCACGCGGTCTCCTGCTGCCGCCGTACAATAAAGAACCGTTGTGCCGAAAGCTTTTTCCAGTTCTCTGCAGCACAGTCCCGGTGCATCCGCCGAGATGAGACGTGTACCTTTGTCCATCTCCGAATTATCAATGACGCACGGCTTCATGCCATAACTGATCAATGCTGCGATCAGATTGGCATCTGTGTCCCGGAAGCTCAGTACCGTCATGGTCTCATTGGATTCTCCGGCTCCGTCGATTCCGATCCACCAGCCGCCCGGAGTCTCAATATCTCGTCCCCGGATCAGATCGCAGATTCCCGTACCGACAGACATTTCTGCTTCTTTTAATACTGAAGCGCTGTCTGCCGCCGCCTGCAGCGCCTGCATGATGGACGTTTCATAGCAACCCCTCTTTTGCAGAAGTTCCGCTTCCGGGGAATTTTCCTTCTTTCCCGTCACTTCGCCGCCCAGTCCGATCTGCGGACCTCCCGGAGCATGCGGCGTTGTGATCGCGTGAGTGACATGAATCCACACATTCTCGATCGGTGTGTCCGTTATCTTTGCTACGGCTTCTTTGCACTGCCCAATAAAGGCATCCCACAGCATAACGATCTCGACCGACACAATGGCCACTTTCTGCCCATCCTCTATAACAAGCACACTGACCTTCGGCAGATCATGAACTCCACAAAATCCTTCCAGAGGAAACAACTCTTTCTGAAACACGATCTGCGCATTTCCTGCTCCGACTTTCACTTTATCTCCTCCTTTTTCACCATTTTAAATCTCTTTTGTCTCTTCTTTGCTATACTCGAACTTATAATTTTTGTACAGCAATACACTTTTCTTTGTTTCCCCGAAAAATCCCCCTTTCGGGATATCTTCGATATGTGGAAACTGACAGTCATACACCTTATGGCCGTCGTGCATCGGCTGCTCCGGAGACGGATGCGTCATCTCCTCCGGTAAAGGCACGGTTTCCATTCCCTCTACCATCAAGTCGGATGCCTCCTTAAAAATATCAAACAGCTCTGCTGGAAAAGCTCCCGGTCCTCCATACAGCATCGTAAATGCATCCCGATACTGCGCTAACTTCTTCAGATTCCGGTTCCATTCCCAGACAGAACCCATCATGCTTTTTCCATGTGGCATGAATTCATCGCCGGAAAACAGATACTGACAGGTCCGATCCAGGATAGCAATCCCATCCTTTGTATGATCCCCGATCCGAAAAACCTGCAGCTCCCTTCCTTTGAAAGGAATGATTTCACCATCCTGTACAACCACTTTCTCGTAGGAATCCTTAAAGAAATCCATGCCCGCGAAACTGTTGTACGGAACGGAGACGAACGGGAGCGCCTCTTTTGCCATGTATGCCTTTTCGAAATAGCAGTTATTGGCAGAATGGTCAAAATGGTGATGCGTATTGATCACACAGCGAACCGGCTTGCCACACAGTTTTTCCAGAAATTCTCTTAAGTTTCCGGCGCCATATCCGGTGTCAATCGCAATTCCCTCATCCTCTCCGACGAGCAGATAGTGATAATCCCCGGAACTCATGATCTGCCAGGTTGTCTCATCAATCCTGGTCACCTCATAATAGGGTTCATCCATAGGGGAATAGCTTCCGTCCTTGTGATGGATCAATATATCATGCTTTGATGAAAAATCTACCAGCATACCTACTCCTCCTTACATTGCGCAAACATCCACTCCCGGATGGCCTTAAGGTCATAAGCAGTCTGCCATGTACTTACATGATGCTCTCCGCCGTTGGAATGCCAGCCGTCTGCCACGGTCTCCAGCTTGTATGGTGTAAAAATAATATTCGGCTTCTCTTGCATGATTTCATCCGCTATCTCTACATAATCCTCCTGAGACAAACCAACATCGATCACGCGTCTGGTCACCCTTGCGCCTGCGCGCTCCATATTCACACACATCTGGTTCATGATCGGAAATGCTTTCGCGTCTCCCTGCGAGCAGATCATCCATAGTTTCTGTTTCTCAAGTCCCGGAATGTTTTGCTCATCCCACTGGCCTGCCACCAGATAAGAAGCAGCGAAGTAATCCGGATAACGAACATTCAGCACAATGGACGCCATGCAGCCCATGGACTGTCCGGTCGTATAGATGCGGTTTCGATCAATACTGTACAGATCCAGCACATTGTCCAGTGCCGCCTTTGCATCCTCAAGCCGTTCGTCCACATTCCAGTCGTCATCCACGATCGGCGTTCCGTCAAACTGTGGTGCGAACACAAAGCACGGATGATCTTTTTGTACTTCCGGCGAAGCCCACACCAGAGCTCCCGTCCCCTGTGCCAGTGCAAGTCTTGTGTCCTTTCCACAAGCCCCTGCATCATGAATAAACTGAACTAACGGGTATTTCTTTTTCGGATCATAGTCTTTCGGAATATACAGATTGTAATTCTGATTCTGATACGTCATCTGAATAAACTGTTCTTCTTCCTTATTGCAGACCTGATCCGATTCGATCCATTCATCTGACTTTTCTATGATCCTGTCATCCTCGGTCTGGATTTCTTTCTGCTGTCGGACCATGACTTTCGCCTCGATCAGAGAAGCATACCTTCCTTTCCATGGCATTCCCGGACGTATGGTCGATGCTTCTTTCTCCTTTTCATCCAAATACAATGTGACTTTATTGCCTTCGGATTCGATTCCGGTAACGGTTCGTTCCTTCACTTCGTATGTATCCGTTTCCAGCGTCGATGCTTTGATGTTCTCTTTATATTCAATTACCGCTTGCGTACACTTCTCTCCATCCGGTCTCACCTGTGTGACCGCGGTGATGTGTACAATATCCTTTTGGTCCATAGTCATCTCCTAGCTGATTAAGTGCTTTTCTCCCGGCGGAAGTTCCACATCGTTCTTCTCCGTTGTATAGCGCATTTTTTTCTCAAGATAATACATGAGAAACGGAATACAGCCCATAAGCAGAATACCTGCCGCTAATCCGATCTCCGTGCCCAGATGCTCAACACCGGTAAATAATTGTAAGAGATCTACCACTCCCGTAAATACGATCATTCCTCCGGTAAGCAGGGTGTACCGCTCCATCCTTGTTGTGCTGGCATGATGTTCCCACCATGTCATCTTTCGCTTCGTCGCCACATAGCCAATCGATGAAGCTGCCAGCAGGATAAGGAGCACAACGGAGACAAATCCCGGAATCGCAACAAGATGCGATGTATTTCCTTCGAGATTCGGTCTCGACATGAGCCAGAAATAACCAAAAGCCGCGATAAGAGAAAGTCCCATTTGGAAAATTTTCTGCAAAATCCATTTTTTATCCGAACAGTCCTGCATGTACCAGTCATCCGTATAATAGCGCTCAATCTTGTATCTTCCGTTCGGCTTCTCAATTCTTAACTCTGTATACCCATGAAAATACTTATGATAATAATCATTATGGCGGAATCCGGTCTCGGCAGTATCACCCAGACGCTGCTCTAATTTCCATCCGCTTTTTACTCCATAAATATCATTTCCGACCTGTCTGTTTCTCAACTTGAAAAACCTCACTTAATCATTGATTTCTTTTACTCTGCAGCAGGAAACAAAATGTCTCGGTTCCACTTCGGTCAACTGCTGCGGTTCTTTACATTTTTCACATGCGTACGGACATCTTGCCGCAAACCGGCATCCCGGTTCCGGATTGATGGCCGACGTAATCTCACCCTTAAGCTGCACACGCTGCATCGGATGATCCAGATCCGTTGAAGGGATTGCAGAAAGCAGCGCCTTGGTATACGGATGCAACGGGCGCAGGAACAACTCCTTGGAAGGAGAAGTCTCAACCAACTGTCCCAGATACATCACGCAGATATCATCCGAGATATGACGTAC
>CAVHWG010000143.1:0-901 GCA_963639645.1 Firmicutes bacterium TM09-10
CATTACTCTGGTATACTTTTGCCTGCTGACCGCCATTCTCTTCGGCATTCACCTGATGGATCAGGCGAATATCAATTTTGTCACCTGGAATTATGATATTGGAAAAATCCATACTCTTATTCTCCTATTTATGCCCCATGAGGAAACTGGAAAACATCTGGCCGATTCCCCTTCTCATCGTAACCTGATTATGCGTTCCGTTTAATAAATTACCAGCAAGAACTTCAAATGCCCTGGCAGACTTTGCATTCGGATCAAACAAAGAAACCGTCTGTTGCTGCCGCACCGCTCTCTCCAGAGCCGCATCCTGAGGGATCATTCCGAGATAATTCAGTTTGCCGTGCAAAAACTGCGACACGACAGAGTTCAGCTTATCATAGACAGCCTGCCCCTCTTCCGAGCTTGTCACGCGGTTTGATACAACATGGATAGCAGTTGTGCCTGCGACGAAATTCGGATTCCGATACAACGCTTTCAAAAGCGAGTAGGAATCGGTGAGCGAGCTAGGCTCCGGTGTCGATACCAGAAGAACCTCCGGACTTGCCATCACAAATTCCAACACCTGATCCGAAATTCCTGCTCCTGTATCAATAATAATAAAATCTGCAAGATCATTCAACTCATTGATTGATTTTACAAGATACATGATCTGTTCCCGATAAAGATTGTTTAATCCGATAATTCCGGATCCGCCTGAAATAAAGCCGATATCCATCGGGCCCTGCGTAATGATCTCCTTAATACCTTTGCCTCTGTAGATAAAATCCGAAAGATTGTACTGCGGTATCGCGCCAAACATCACTTCCACATTTGCCAATCCGAAGTCCGCATCAAAAATGACCACGCGTTTTCCCTGTTTTCGAAGCTGTACCGCAAGATTGACTGCAAGATTTGACTTACC
>CAVHWG010000143.1:911-13687 GCA_963639645.1 Firmicutes bacterium TM09-10
ACGCCTCCCTTGCCGCTCGTCACTGTCACAACCCTTGCTGTATTCTGATTGATCTGATTATGTTTCTTGATTACATTGCGCAACTGTTGTGCCTGATCCATTACGAATTGCCTCCCAATAACTGTTTCACGATCTTCTGCGTATCAAACACTTCAATGTCGTCCGGCACATTCTGTCCATTCGTTGTGTAAGAGAGATCCGCACCGGAATACAATTTAATATTCAGCAGATTTCCATACGTTGTCGTCTCATCCAGTTTCGTAAAGATCAGCTTATAATCCGCAATCTCACGATAGCTGTCCACAATATCAAGAAGATCCGCATATTTCGTTGTTGCACTGAGAACCAAGTATACTTCTTTATTATACTCCTCATCCACACCGTCAAGCAACGTTTTCATGTCGTTTCGCTGCTTCTCATTTTTGTGCGAAAAACCTGCTGTATCCACAAAAACCAGATCGTAGTCCTCAAACTTTGCGATCGCATCATTCATCTCATCCTGCGAATAGACGATCGACATCGGTGCATCCAAAATATTGGCATATACCTGAAGCTGCTCGGTTGCAGCAATACGATAGGTATCTGCCGTGATAAAGGCCACTCTCTTCTCATACTCCACTTTATATTTCGAAGCAATCTTGGCAATCGTTGTTGTCTTTCCGACTCCGGTCGGTCCGACAAAAAACAAAATCTTCGGTTTGTTCCCCGACAGATCAATCTGTTTCGGTTGTCCGAAACGAAGGATCAGCTTCTGATATACATTCGAAAGGATCAGATCTACACTGTTTCCGGGACGGATAAATTTTTCAATCTCATCAAGAATCTGATTCACATATTTTTCATTTACTTCATTTTTCAAAAGTGTGCTGTACAAAATACGCACAAAATGAAACTCCTCCGAATTCGGTTTCTCCTTAACCACTGTCTGTTCCGGCACGCGCTCCCCCTTTGGAGTCCGTGCAAGGCTCTCCTCCAGACGGTTCGACAGATCGTCAAGACGTTTCTCGATTTTCTTTTCTTCCGGCTCATCAAGTGAGGAAGATTCTTTCCGGTTTGTTTTCGAAATCAATTCTCTGAAATCCGGTTTATTTTCCGGTTTTGGAATCTCAATCTTCTCATCTGCTGAAAGATTAATGCTGTCATGCAGCTTCTTCGTATTCTGAAGTGCGCGTTTCGGATTCACAAACTGTTCTTTTTCCTCCATTGCAGCCGTCACTTCATACGTTGATGTCTTGAATGCACGAAACAGCCCCTTCGGCTTGACCTCCTTCACATTCATGATCACCGCATTCTCCCCGAATTCCTGTTTTGCCTTTGCAATTGCTTCTTCCTCGGTCTTACCCTGAAATTTGTTGATTGTCATTTACGCTGTCACCATCCCTACTGATTGCAGTTCTACATCGGATTCCACTTCATTATATGATACCACAATCAAATCTTTGAAATAATCTTCCGTAAGTTTCTTAAAGTACATACGCACGATCGGCGATGTAATGATGATTGCCGCTTTACCAAGTCCCTCAAGTTTCTGAGTCTCCGTTCCGACAGAATCCATGATCGCACGCGTTTTCTCCGGATCCATCGTAAGGTACGCTCCCTGTTCTGTCTGCTTTACAGATGACATGATCTCCTGTTCCACTTTCGGGTCAAGCGTAATTACGCTTGTTGTCTCGTTTGCAGGGAAATATTTATTGGAAATCGCACGTTTTAAGCTCTGTCGCACATATTCTGTGAGCACATCCGTATCTCTTGTTGTCTGCGCATGGTCGGCAAGCGATTCAAAAATCGAAAGAAGATCACGGATTGAAATGCCTTCCTCAAGCAGATTCTGAAGTACTTTCTGAATCTCACCAAGTCCAAGCAGTTTCGGCGTAAGCTCGTCCACAAGCACCGGATTGCTCTCCTTGAGATTGTTGACCAGATTCTGTACATCCTGCCTTGTAAGAAGCTCTGCAATATGGCTCCGGATCACTTCCGTCAGATGCGTCGCAATAATGGACGGTGCATCAACAACCGTATAGCCAAGACTCTCCGCACGCTCTCTCTGGGCTTCCGTGATCCAGATCGCCGGAAGATGAAACGACGGTTCGTATGTCGGAATACCGGTAATCTCCTCCTCGACATAGCCTGGATTCATAGCCATATAATGATCAAACAGGATTTCTCCTTCTGTTACCTGAATACCCTTGATCTTAATAATATACTGATTCGGATTCAACTGAATGTTGTCGCGCAGACGAATAATCGGCACAACCGTACCGAGTTCCAAAGCGATCTGTCTTCGAATCATAACCACACGGTCAAGAAGATCTCCCCCCTGGTTAACATCCGCAAGCGGAATGATTCCATATCCGAATTCCAACTCGATCGGATCCACCTGTAAAAGTGATACCACATTCTCCGGTTTTCGGATTTCCTCCGCTTCCGTCTCCGCCTGTTGTACCTCCTCTTCAATAGTCTCCTCTCCGATATTCTGGCTGATACTTCTTCCCGCCAGTAAAAATACAACACCGAGTCCGACAAAAAGGACCAGATTCAACGGCGTCACAACACCGAGGAAAATGATTACGGTTCCTACGATATATAACACACGGGGAACTCCAAACAACTGTTTTACAAGGACTCCGGAGAAATCCGCCTCATTCGATCCCTTTGTAACAAGAATACCGGTTGACAGAGAAATCAAAAGGGAAGGAATCTGCGATACAAGTCCATCACCGATGGTCAGAAGTCCGAACTGCGAGATAGCATCATTAAAGCTCAGTCCCATGTTCATAACACCCATGATCGTACCACCGATCAGGTTGATAAAAGTGATGATAAGACCTGCGGTCGCATCTCCTTTTACGTACTTTGTCGCACCATCCATGGCACCGAAGAAGCTGGACTCACGCTGAATCTTCTCTCTTCGTTCCTTCGCTTCCTGATCCGTGATGGCTCCCGTATTCAGATCGGCATCGATTGCCATCTGTTTACCAGGCATCGCATCGAGTGTGAATCGAGCGGTTACCTCGGATACTCGCTCGGAACCTTTATTGATAACGATAAACTGGATCAATACCAAAACGATGAATACAATCGTACCGACAACCAAATTACCGCCGCCAACGAAACTGCCGAATGTTCGTACAACGTTACCCGGATCTCCGGTAAGAAGAATCAGACGGGTGGATGATACGTTCAATGAAATTCGAAAGATCGTCGTAAACAAAAGCAAGGTCGGGAAGAACGACATATCAAGAACTTCCTTCGCAAACAATACATTAAAAAGAATAATGAGGGCGATCGAGATGTTGATAGCGAGCATCACGTCCAATAAGAGGGACGGAATCGGCACGATAAAGAACACAACCGCAGCCAACAGATATAATCCTACTCCGATATCCGTTTTCTTAAACATCCTCTCTTCCCCTCCTTTCTTTTTTATACAAATCCCAGTTTTTTATTTGCCGCTGCTTTTATGGATTTCTTGTTCTGAAAACAAGTGCAAGCACTTCCGCAACCGCCTGATACAGTTCCGGTGGAATTTCCGCTCCAATGTCAACATTATGATAGAGCATTCGCGCAAGCGGTTTGTTTTCCACAATCTCAATATTATTATCTCTGGCAACTTCCTTTATCCTCTGCGCCAGAAAATCTTCACCCTTGGCAAGCACGACTGGTGCTGAACTTGCCTCAGCATCATATTTTAAAGCTACCGCCAGATGCGTCGGGTTTGTAATGACGACATCGGCCTGAGGAACATCCTGCATCATACGCCGCTGCGAAACTTCCTGCATCTTACGGCGCTGACGTCCTTTGATCTGAGGATCTCCCTCTGTGTTCTTATATTCATCTTTTACTTCCTGCTTGGTCATCTTCATATCATCGTTAAATTTGAATTTCTGATATGCAAAATCCGCAATTCCGATAATCAGATAAACCAGACTGATCTTCAGTCCCACATTGATGATCAGAGTACCGACCAGTCCTACCGCCTGATTCAGTGACAGATCATACAGGATGAACAGATCATTTACCCTGTCCTTCAGCGAAGAATACGCAATATATCCAATGAGTCCTATCTTCACGATGGAAAGCAGCAACTGAAACAGTGAATCTTTGGAAAAAATGCGTTTAAATCCGTTGATCGGATTAAATTTGCTCAGCTCCGGCTTCATCGGTTTCGTAGAAATCTTCCATCCCACCTGCACGATACTCACCAATATCGTAATTACAAAACCAAACGCAAAAAACGGAAGCACGATTAGAAGCCAACGTATGATAACGTCAAAAAACAGGGATGACACAGCCTGTGCAGACAATGCTCCCTCGTTTATTTTTACAAAATCCGCCATAGAATTATAGATCATCGAAAAAACATTGATCAGGCTCTCTCCCACATACGAAACAAAGATCTTCAGACATAAAAATAAAACGATCAGGCTGAATGCCGCCGTAAGCTCCTTGCTTTTGACAACCTTGCCTTCCTCACGGGCATCCTTCAACTTCTTGGCTGTAGCCGGTTCTGTCTTTTCTCCACCCTCGCCATCCTTGGCAAACCACTGCAGATTCAGTTCCAATATTTGATTCTTGTTATATTCTTCGCTAATACATACCTTCGGCAATCAACTTCACCATCGTCTTTATCTCATTTAAGATCATATTTGCAACATCCGGCAGTAAAAACACTGTCAGAAAGATTACAACAAATCCAACCAACACCTTAAGCTGCATACCAATCGAGAACATGTTCATCTGTGGTGCAACCTTTGCCATAATTCCGAGCACGCAATTCAAAATCATAATACATGCAAAAAACGGAAGAAATATTCGAAATCCGATTACAAACAAATCCCCCATATAACGTGCGATTGCATTCAACAGATGATCCCAGTCAAATGCCTGTCCGGCAATCGGTATAACGGAAAACGAATCCGAAATTGCCTGCAACAGATACGTATGAAAATTCGAAGCAATCATAAGGATCATGATCAGATAATAATAGAAATTACCGGATAAGGTCACTTCTGTTCCCATATCCTGATTAAATTCCGCCGCCATCGATAAACCAATATCCATATCGATCACACTACCTGCAAACAAAACAATAGAATTACAGATATTTGCAGCGAAACCAATGAGCAGTCCTGTAATTCCTTCTTTTAACACAACGACCGCATAACCGACAACGCTCTCATACGTAAGCTCCGGTCTTGCGACCACACTATATAAAAGGATCGAGATGAAAAACGATAATCCGATCTTCACCTGATTTGGAATACCTGTCTGCCCGAACAGCGGCGCAATATATACAAAACAGGATATTCGCACCAAAATCAATAAAAAATATTCAAAATTTTCCAGAGTAAATGTAAAGTTAACCATGCAACTATCCCAGACTCAGGTAATAACTAAAGTTGGACCATAAACGTTCAATAAAACTTGACATATTATTAAGCATCCATGATCCTAAGATCAGCATTGTCACAAACACACCAAGAATCTTCGGCACGAAAGTAAGCGTCTGTTCCTGAATGGATGTTACCGTCTGAAAAATACTAACGATCAAACCAATGATCAGCGACACAAGAAGAAGCGGTGCTGACGTGATGATAATCGTATAGATGGCATCTCTGGCAATATCAAGTACTGCACTCTCTGAAATCATTTTGACACCTCCTAATAAAACGTCTGAACTAAAGAACCGATAACAAGATTCCAGCCATCCGCAAGAATAAAAAGCAAAATCTTAAACGGAAGGGAAATTGTTGTCGGCGGAAGCATCATCATACCCATAGACATAAGTACGGACGATACAACCATATCAATTACAATAAATGGGATATAAATCAAAAATCCCATGATAAACGCCTTACGCAGCTCGCTTAAGATAAACGCCGGAACCAGCGTCGTAAACGGCACATCGGATAGCTCATCCGTATCCTCATATGTCTCCCCCGATATCTCCGTAAACAGATTGATATCGCGGATCTGAATCTTCGCGTCCTTGATCATAAATTCACGGATTGGAGCCTCTGCTTTCTCAAGAAATTCCGTCTGTGTAATCTCACCCCTGTCAAGCGGCTGAATCGCATCTGTATTGATCTGCTGAAACGTCGGCCACATAATAAAAAATGTAAGAAACAGTGCCAGCCCGATCAAAATCTGATTCGGCGGTGCAGTCTGCGTTCCGATTGCCGTACGCACAAAATGCAATACAATAATAATTCTTGTAAAAGAGGTCATCATGATCAGGATCGACGGAGCAAGTGATAAAACCGTCAGGATCAAAAGCATCCTCACCGGCGTGGAAAGTGATCCATTCTCATTATTATAAGTAATGGAAAGACCATCCGTCTGATCATTATGATTCGCCACTTCTGTACTTCCGGTTGTCGACTGACTCGTCGATGTCGCATAGGCAGTTACCGGATGCAGCATACATAATGCAATTGTAAGTACTAAAACTGCACAGGCAAACACAAAACTTGCTGCGCAGTATATCTTTTTTCCTCTACTCATACTAATCCTGTTTCTTTGGTAATTTATCTTTCCATTTACCAAGAATCTCTGCAAAGGATTCCTGTATTTCTTTTTCTCCCTGATGTTCAAACGAGAAATCCTTGAGTTGTTCTCTCGTAAGCTGTGTAAGGAGATGCACTTCATCTTTGCCGACCGATACAACCAGATATACCGTTCCCACTTCTACGATACTGATATATTTGTTGTTCCCGACGTTAATCGTCTCGATCACATGCAGGTTCTTATTATTGCTACGGCTTTTCTGGAATCCTCCCATCCAACGAGTTGTCAGATATGTAATGCCAAGCACAAAAGCAAAAATGATCAAAGCACCGATCAGCTGTATCAGACTGTGCAAAGAACTCGATAATAACATTGTCATAGTCCTTCTATGCCTGTGGTGGCTTCGAAGAATTTACAATTTCTGTGATACGAACACCGAAACTCTCTTCAATGACCACAACTTCTCCCTTCGCAACATACTTTCCGTTGACAAGCACATCGATTGGCTCGCCGGCGATCTTATTCAACTCAATGATCTTGCCCGGACCGAAATCAAGAATATCGGAAATTGATTTCTTAGTTCGTCCGAGTTCAACCGTAACCTCAAGCGGAACGTCCATGATCAAATCGATATTTTCCGGCTGATACGTTCCGAAATTGCCACCGGTAAAAGCGGTAAACTGTGCCGGTTGTACATTGACCGGCTGATTCATCACCGGTTGCCCCATCATCGGCTGCCCCATCATCGGCTGTCCCATCATCGGCTGCCCCATTGCCGGATTCATCTGCGACTGCATATTCATCTGCGGCTGCGCATTCATCTGTGGCTGGGCATTCATTTGCGGCTGCGCATTCATCTGTGGAGCTGGTTGCGGCGCCGGCTGCGGAGCAGGTGCAGGAGCCTGCTCTTCTTTCATGCTGCTGCTGTCCATCTCCATATTATGTGTCACGCCGGCACACATCTCCTTGGCAAATGAGATCGGATATAGCTGCATGATCTCACTGTCGACAAGATCTCCGATTTCCATACGGAATGAGATTTTAACAAACTTTCCGGATAAGAACTCGTCAATCTCGCTCTCATCAATTTCTCCCGCCAGATCAATCAGATCAGCCTTTGGCGGACTGATATCAATCTTCTGATTCAGCATGGAAGACAATGACGTTGCAGACGATCCCATCATCTGGTTCATAGCCTCACTGATTGCGCTCAGATGAAGCTCTCCAAGTTCTCCTTCCGTATTGGTTCCATCACCGCCCATCATAAGGTCGGTGATGATCTTAACGTCCTTTTCTTTCAGCACGAGAATATTGCTTCCGTCCAAACCAACGGTATACGCAATTCGAATAAATACACACGGTCTCTCATACTTTGTTACAACGTCATCCCAGGTTGCATAAGACACAACCGGAGTTGAAATCTCCACCTTACGATTAACGAGAGAAAACAACGTTGTCGCAGCCGTACCCATACTGATATTGGCAATCTCCCCGATCGCATCAATTTCAGCTTCCGAAAGTTCCGCTTCTGCCTGTGCCGTCCCTGTTCCCCCGGGATTGCTCAGCAGTGCGTTAATTTCCTCCTGCGATAAAATTCCATCCATACGTTTATTGCTCCTCTCTGATCACCGAAATGATCCTTACTGCATAATTGTCGCCCGAAGATCCGGGTAATGCAGTGAATTTTCGAATATTTCCGACATAGACATCCAACTCGTCATCTACTTCACGGTCAAGCTTGATGATGTCTCCCGGCTGTAACATAGCGAAGTCATTCACTGAAATCGCACTGTTACCAAGCACTGCTTTCACAGGTATCTGTGCACGCTGGATCAGCGATTCAATCGCCTCCGCATAACTCTTATCATCCTGATCCTGCATATTCGAATACCAATACTTGGTATTCAACTTATCTATAACATCTTCCAACGTAATATACGGAAGACAGATATTCATCAGTCCTTCTACGTCACCGATCTTCATATTGATGGTTACGATCGCAATCATCTCACTCGGTGAAATAATCTGTGCATACTGTGAATTCGTCTCAATTCGTTCCAGACGCGGATGAATATCAACAACATTCTCCCACGGTTCTTTAAGAAGATTCACACAAACGATCATAATACGTTCAATGATCAAAAGCTCGATTTCCGAGAATTCTCTCACTTTATCGATCGGATCACCACGTCCTCCAAGCATTCGATCCACGATCGTATACCCCAGTGTCGAGGCCATCTCAATAATGATATTGCCCTGTAGCGGAGCAAAATTTACAAGTCCAAGAAGCACCGGGTTGGATAGTGCATTCGAGAACTCCGAATAAGTTACCGCTTCGGAATTCATCACCTCCACCTGCACATTCTTACGCAGATAAACTGGAAGGTTTGTGGAAAGCAGTCTTCCATAATGCTCAAAAATGATCTCCAAAGTACGAAGATGTTCCTTGGAAAATTTGGAAGGACGGGCAAAATCGTAATCTTTAACCTGTTTTTCATTATTATCTTTTATTTCTTCTACGTCCAGTTCACCGGTACTTAACGCTGCCAGCAAACTGTCTATCTCATTCTGAGATAATACGTCACCCATCTGTTTCTCACCACCTGTTACTTTTGTCACGTACCTAAGACGTATCACAGAATTCGCAACACATCAAAGATGCATCACAATTTTAGCGATACATCAAAGATGTACCGCTAAGGTTTGTCTTCATAATTTTACTCAGACGTCGATTCAGAGAAGTTCACGCCAACCACCAGATCTGCACCAAACAGTTCCTGCATGTCCGAAAGGATCTCTCCCTTTACTTCTTCCTTGTTTGCTTCAAACTGATCAAGTGTATATCCACCGATCACCTGAATAATATCATTTTTAATTGTCTCATCCTGACTTGTAAAGAAGTCCTGATTGTAAGTTTCATAATTATCACTCTTCTTGTTCAGCACAAGCGATACCTTAAGCACGGCATAATGGCTCTTGCCGTCTTCGCCTTTTGCAAGATTCGTGGTAATCTTCTCTCCCTCGTTTACTTTGTAGATATCCTGCTGATCGATCGGCACATTGGAAACGCCACTGGCAGCTCCACTGTTCAGATCAAGATCAATTGCCGAGCATACCTTCTCGATCAATGTATTCGCTTTCTTTGTCTCCGGAAGCACACTGAACATCAGAATCGCCGTCAGCACAAAGTTGGCAAACACCAGCGCAAGTATCAATACTGAAATTAAATTTTTCTTCATAATTGTATCTGTTTCCTCCTAATTCACTTTCGAATTATAAGAATTATATACTTTGATTTCCACACGTCGATTGCGTGCACGCCCCTCCGGTGTACTATTATCCGCGACCGGGACATAATCACCTCGTCCGGCAAACTTGATATACTTAGGATCAAGCGTAGTATGATCACGAAGCCGCTCCGCCACCGCCAAAGCACGATATACGGAAAGGACCTCATTACTCTCATACTTTCCGTTGCTCCTTATCGGCACATTATCCGTATGTCCCTCAATCTCGATCACATTGGCATCATACTTTTCAAGCACCTTACCAATCTTATCCACAATTGGAATTGCTCCGCTTACCAGGTCTGCATGACCGGAATCAAACAGGATTGCTCCGTTTAAGTTAAGCTGTACATATTCTGCATTAAAATCAACATCCACTTTGGAACCAAGCTCCGATTTATCCAGAGCATTCTGTATTTCTTCCGCCATCTTCTCCGACTCGGCAAGTTCCTGCTTTTCATATTGTTCCTGCACCGATTCCTTGCCGTCTGTCTGATCCTCGCTGTCCTCCGCAGCTGAATTGGCGATCTCATTATAATAAGAATCCATGAATTCCAGCTGGCGAACGCCGGCAGAGATCATCTCTCCCTCTCCGATACTCGCGCCACCCGCCGGCAGGATACTCACACTGCTCTGCAGAGAAGCGATCATCTGCTGAAACTTGTCCGCATCGACCGTCGACATTGAGAAAAGCAATACGAAAAAGCATAACAGAAGGTTCATCAGATCGGAGAACGTCGCCATCCACGCCGGGGAACCTTTCGGTGGATCCTCTTGTCTCTTCTTAGGCACTATTCCTCACCTCCGGCATTGTCGCCGCCAATCTGGCTTCTGTTCGACGGAGAAAGGAACGACTTCAGTTTCTCCTCGATAACACGTGGATTCTCACCGGCCTGAATCGACAACAAACCTTCGATCGTAATCTGTCGGTTGACAACTTCCATACTGTTATTCGCATTCAATTTTCCGACAACCGGTGTACACAACCAGTTTGCGATCAACGAACCGTAAAATGTCGTGATAAGAGCAACGGCCATCTGCGGTCCGATTGCGGAAGCATCATCCAGTTTCTTTAACATGTTAACCAGTCCGATCAGCGTACCGATCATACCCCAGGCAGGACCCATCTCCGCCCATTTTTCCCAGACCGAAATCACACTTTTGTGTCGATCCTCCAGGCACATCAGATCCGTCTCAAGGATTGCACGTACCAGCTCCGGATCCGTACCATCCACAACAAGAAGAATACCCTTCTTCAAGAAATCATCTTCAATTCCGTTTGCTGCCTCTTCCAAAGCAAGCAGACCGTCTTTACGTCCGACGTTTGCCAGATCGATGATCGACTTGATAATTTCCGCCGGATCACTTTTATTATCTTTAAAAATCAGCGTAAATGCTTTCAGACCGTTGATAAAGTCCGGCAGCTTGTAACACGCCAGTGTTGCTCCGAGAGAACCACCGATGGTGATTGCGACCGAAGGAAGATCCACGAAGCTTACGAACGCCTCAACTCCACCACTGTTAATAATACCAAATACAACCATGGCCAATCCAAAAACAATTCCGGCCAACGATGCTATATCCATATACTGCACCTTCCATTTTACATATTCGGGACACGGGCAAAAGTGCAAACTTGACCTATTGACCCTTTTATATAATTCTACTAAACTTTTGTTTTCTTGTCTACTTTCTTTTTGGTAAAAAGGGTAAAAAAATGATGGGAAATGACGAATTGTCATCTCCCATCGCATTTTTCTGGTAATTCTTGTCAGATTATGTATTATCTCTTCAGGTTGATCAGTTCCTCAAGTAACGTATCCGATACGGTGATCACTCGGGAATTTGCCTGGAAACCACGCTGTGTAACGATCATATCCGTAAACTGTCCGGACAGATCAACGTTGGACATCTCGAGCTCGCCGGAATTGATCGCACTGCCGTCCGCACTGACTTCCACACCGATTCCGTCAAACTCGCCGGAATTTAATGTTGTCTGATAACAGTTGTTTCCAACCTTTTCCAGACCAGAAGCGTTCGCAAACTGTGCAACCGGAATCTGTCCCAGAACAACCGTATTACCATTGTCATAAGAACCGTGGATCAGACCCTGCTGATCAACCGAGATACCGGTTAACGCACCGAGTTTCTTTCCCGCTCCATCTCCGGTCGTATCACCCTTTAACATCTTCAATGTAGAAGTTCCGCCGTTGTTGTAATTCATACACTTCGAGAAATCAATCTCGATATTCTGGAAATTACTGGTCACATTCTGTCCGTTGCCGTTATTGGTTGTATATCCGGTTGACAAAGCCGAAAGATTCAACATCTGGCTCGTCTGATTGTTTCCGCCGATCGATACGAAAGTACCTTCGTTCGCATCAAACACAATATCGTAACCGTTGCCGAATACCTGTTGTATCTTTCCTTGTTTATCTGCATCTGTTGTACCCAGAATCGACTCACTCTTGGAATCGATAATATCCGTCAGCGTAATATGGTACTGTCCATCCGTCTGTGCATTTTCAACCGGCTTGATCACAAACTTCGCAGTATAGGAATATCCGAGATTATCAAAGAATCCCAATGTCATGGTATATCCGTCTTCGCTGGTAACGTTCGTATCCTTCTTATCCAGAACACCGGATACATATGCCTTCGTGGTCGCCTCCGGCGAAGCCGTCTGGTTCTGTGGAGACATAACCTGAAGAGCCGATACGATATCTTTACGGATTTCTCCGGTTGTCGGGTCTACCTGCCATCCCTGCAGCGTATATCCGGTAGAACTCATACACAGATATCCGTTACCATCTACGTAAAAAGAACCTGCTCTTGTAAAATAGCGATTGGTTCCGTCGCTGACAATAAAAAAATTAGTCGACTGGCTGTCCGTAAACTTCAGGTCAAACGGATTACCGGTCGTCTCTGATGCACCTGCACCCGTAATGTTGACCGTTGTTGATCCCGTGCTTACGCCAAGAC
>CAVHWG010000143.1:13697-42673 GCA_963639645.1 Firmicutes bacterium TM09-10
GCTTTGCGTTGACACCACCGATTCCGGTTGTGCCGTTGCCGCCGGACGCAGACGATAATGTCTGGTACATAATTTCATTGAAACGCACGCTTGAAGCCTTAAACGCTTCCGTGTTAACGTTAGCGATATTGTTACCGATAACGTCCATTCTTGTCTGATGTGTCTTAAGTCCCGACACAGCAGAGTACATTGATCTCATCATAGTACATTGACCTCCTGCGATGACTGAATTGGTTTCCTCTGTCAGTCAGAAACCGTAGCTTCCATTAAGGTCCAGCTACATAATTACTGCGCCATCAATATTTGTAAATACATTTGATTGTGTTTCCGTCTGATCCATAGCTGTCACTACCGTCTTATTCGGAACATTTACGATAAATGCCAGCGAATCAACAAGAACCAGCGATTCATTGATTCCCTTTGCGCTCGCTTTCTCCACACCGCTTTGCAACCGGATGTTCTGTTCATCTGAAAGGCTGATGCCTCTGCTTTCCAGTCTCTGTGTGGCATGCTTGGAAAATTTCAGTTTTCCGTCTCCGGCCGCGCTTAAGGATTGTTGTCTTCTTAAGATTTCCTCAAAAGATATATCGGACTTTTTCGTAGATTGATTAACACTTTTTTGATTTAAATACTGATCACTGACCTGTTCGATCGACGAAAACTGACCGGCTATCGGATTCATGCATTCTCCTCCGTCTTATTGTCCGTATCTGTCGTATCATCCGTGTCTGTCTTGTTGACGGTATCCGTTGTGTTGTTGGTATCCGTCGCATCACTGCTCTCGTTTTCATGTGAAGCCTTGATCTCCGCAAGACGTTTCTCATAATTTTCAAGCTTTGTCAGATCATCACTGCCGACATATTTCTGCTGGTATGAAGTCATTCCGTCATACAGATCACGGATCTGTGTGATTGCCGTCTCATAGCTCTCATTGATGTTATCAATATCCGGAAGCTGATCAATCATATCACTGAATGTTTTCGCAGTGGTAACTGCGTCATAGTAATCCTCATCTGTCACTGTATCCAATGTATCGATATTGTACAGACGATTGTTCACGCTGAGCATAACACTTCCATCTTCCTGATACATGATATAATCCACTTTACCGGTCACATAGCTTTCCTGGCCGGACGTACTGTCTGTCGCTTTCAGAATAACCTGCTTACCGACCAAAGCATTTGCCATCTCATTTTCCTGTGTCTGCTGCATGGATAATGTAGCTTCCAGCTGTGAAAATGTAGCAAGCTGTGCAACATACTCAGTATTGCTTGTCGGCTCAAGAGGATCCTGATATTGCATCTCCGCGCAAAGAAGAGTTAAGAACTGGTCATATCCGAGCGAAGAACCACTGTTCTTGTCCGCTTCCTCTGCTTTCTTCTTTGCCTGATAATCCGTCACCAGCTTACCGTTTTCTACCGCAGCGGTATATGTTGTTGCCATATATTTTCCTCCTTAGGCTGTCAGGTCAACCGAGTTACCATTGTCCTTCATAATCCGGGCAACTAAGGCTTCCTCTTCCGTCATCAGTGAAGACAGATCATCGAGCGATGATAAATTAATATTTCTCCTCTGTGACTGTTGTTCCTGCTGTCTTTGTCCTTCCTCGAATTCACGTTGCTGTCCCTGTTCAAGATTTCGCTCAAACTCATGTGACGCTACCGTAATTTCGATGGAATCTACTTTGATTCCTGATTGCTGCAACGTTTCTTTCAATTCCGCAACCTGTGTCTCAAGAGCTGTCTTTACCGCCTCTTCACTGGCCGCGATCTGTGCACGAACCGTTCCCTGTTCCGATGAAACCTGAAGATATATTTTGCCGAGATTCTCCGGATTGAGCTGCATCTCCATTGAAGATGTCTCCTCCGAAATCGATACTTTTACATTCTCCGCAAACTGTTCGATCAGATCCATTGTATCAATGGACAGATACGAAGTATCCTCCACCTGAGGAATATTCTCCTCCATAACCTGATCGATCGTAAACACCATATCCGGTGTCTGTTCCGCCGCGTGCGTATCTGTTCGCTCCGCAGTCTGAACTTCATTCTCCCGTTTTGTCAGATCATCTGCATTACTGCCATCCTGTTTTGTTTCCTGCGCCGTCTGTTGATCCGCAACTGTTTCCACCGCATCCGGTGTCTGCTCCGTTACAACTTCCACATCCGTCGTATCCTCCTGTATCTGTACAGCTGCATTGTCCAAAACAGCCGTTGCCGGTTCATTGTCCAGCACAATCTGTGAGGCAGCTTCCGAAAAAGAAGTATCTCCCAACGTCTGTGGATCATCCACAATTTCCATCTGCGCAAGTAAATCCTGCATTTCATCCGGCATCAGATTTAATTCGTCCGCAAGTTGTGTCTGCAGAGACTGCATTTCCTGCATCAAGTCGACAAATTGAGGCTCAAGAAGCAGATCTTCCGGAGTCGACGCATCCGTCAGCTGTACCGTCAATTGCGCCAGATTCTGTGGATCCATAAGTCCAAAAGCCGTCAATCCAAGAGTTTCCATCGCAGTACGAACCGCATCTTCATCCACATCGAGATCTTCCGCAATTTTTGAAACCACTTTGTTGTCAAACGCATCCAGATTATCCGCTGCCGCATCCATTTTGTCATTCATGGTTGTGGAAGCAATCTCGCGATCACGATAAGAATACTGTGTGTAGGAATTCTGCGCGCGGTCTGTGCCGTTCGTCTTAATGGATGCCTGTGTCATGCTGTCCGCATTCACTTTTTGATTTGTAGAGTAGTTGGCATTCATCATTGACGAAAACACAGCCGCAGCGCCTGAATTTCCAGACTTTGTTTTGCTTGTTGCAGCATTTGCATTTAAATTCTGATTCTGACCGACAGAGTTCAGATTAAATACATTTGCACTTGTCAAATAGGTTCCTCCTTTCCCAGGTTCTACTTTGTCGGTTCCATGATTTCTGTCAGCTTCGCCGCAGTCGTCGCATCCATCTTACCAAGGATCTTGCCTCGCTCCTCCGTGCCCATATTGTTCATAATATCGGCAACCAGCCCAAGATTGTCTGTCATCGTATCAAAGATGGCAGCCGCCTCTTTCGGCTTCATTTTCGAGTAAGTTTCGGCATAATCTTTAACCTCATCATCGTAGGTAACCTGTTCCACCACTTGTTTGTATAAGACTTCCGCATTCTTTGGATCAATGCTCTCATAGTAAGTCTTATACTCATTTATATCGGGCGCATTATCCGAAAAAACAACCTCTTCGTAAAACTTTTCTTTTTCTTTTTCGAATGCAGCCTCATCCTCTTTATATGTCGACAGATCATCGATCTGCGCATTCAGATTTTCGATTGTCTCGGAATCCTTCTGCTGACTGGATTTTGCCTCATCCAGTTCCAATTCCAGTTCCTTAATGCGTGCAACCGCCTCATCCAGCGAGCCGTACCGATACTGTGTGTCCTCGGTCGGAAGGTCACTGCTGTCCGTTGCCGGAAGGATCTTATTAATATACGGCACATCCTTTAAGACCGGATACAAAACCGACGATCCAAAACCTCCGACATCCGTCTTGATCAGGATTGCAATAATTCCCAGCCAGATTGCAATGATCAATATCGTCACCAAAGCAAGAACCAGTTTGCCGCCTGCCTTTTCTTCCTCTTCCTGTGTATTTGCATCCGACGTCACATCTTTTTCGTTCTTTTTCTTCTTAAATGGCATATACTCACCTCTACTTGTTGTATGTATAACTTACCAGCTCGTCAATTTCTTTTGTTTCCGCCGCAGCGATCTCCTGTTTGAATTCCTCAAAAGCCTTCTCTCGCAGTTTTTCCTGCACCTTGCGCTCCTGCATCACTTCATTGAGCGCTGCACGCGCATCTTCCATCTCTTTTTCCGCCGTATGCACATTCATCATCTGGCGACGCACGATTGTCTTCATATCATTCACATTCGCGCGCGCATGTGCAACTTCTTCAAGATCCAGATTTCCCTGCACTGCTTCCTTTAGTTTTTTTTCATAGCCGACACGCCGGATCAGATACTGTTGCAGCACCTTCTGTTCATCCAGATATTTCTGATTTGCGATACTGTATGCCATCTGCGCCTGTGTCTCAAGCTTTTGCTTAATATTCAATATATTTTGCATTCGATATACGAATTTTGCCATAATCGATCAACCGCCTTAATCTTTAAAAACATCTGCAAGAAGGCCAACCACCTCATCAAAGGTAAATTTTTCATCCGTTCCCTGACACAGGAACATGTTTACATCCTTGATTTTTCTAATCGCATAGTCGATTTCCGGATTGGAACCGTTCTTGTACGCACCGATATTGATAAGATCCTCCGCCTCATTGTAGGTGGCCAGCACATTCTTGAGCTTTCCCGCGAGTGCCTTGTGCTCCTTCGTTACGATTGAATTCATAACACGGGAGATACTTTGCAGGATATCGATCGCCGGATAGTGGTTCTTGTGTCCAAGCTTTCGGTCCAGCATAATATGACCGTCAAGAATGCCTCGCGCCGTATCGGTAATCGGCTCATTAAAGTCATCACCGTCAACCAGGACTGTGTACAATCCCGTGATCGAACCCTTATCGTTCGTTCCCGCGCGCTCCAAAAGCTTTGGCATCTCGGAATACACGCTCGGCGGGTATCCTCTTGTTACCGGAGGTTCGCCCGATGCAAGACCGATCTCTCTCTGAGCCTGGGAAAAACGCGTCATGGAATCCATCATCAAAAGAACGTCCTTGCCCTGATCACGGAAGTACTCCGCAACAGCAGTCGCTGTCTTGGCACATTTGTTTCGAATAAGGGCAGGTTTATCCGAAGTTGCCACAACAACCACCGATCGAGCCATGCCTTCCGGCCCGAGATCTCGTTCGATAAATTCCCGAACCTCACGTCCTCGCTCTCCGATCAACGCGATCACATTGATATCTGCCTTCGTATTACGGGCAAACATACCTAGAAGCGTACTTTTACCGACACCGGAACCGGCAAACACGCCGATACGCTGTCCCTTGCCGACCGTGATCAGACCATCAACCGCTTTCACACCGAGAGGGAGCACTTCGCTGATGATCTCACGTTCCATCGGATCCGGAGGGTTCTGCTCAAGGGGGTAATATTCCCCATGCACTTCCACATCGCCGTCACTAATTCTTCCGATGCCGTCCAATGTGTGGCCAAGCAATTCTTCTCCTACTAATACAGATAATGGATGTCCCGTATTCTCTACGATACATCCAACTCCAACGCCTTCCACGCTGTCAACCGGCATCAGGATCAATCGCGAATCCTGAAATCCAACCACTTCCGCGATCACATGCTGCTGTCGGTCCTCCCCCAGATAGATCCTGCACAGATCTCCGAGACGCGCTTTCGGTCCTACGGATTCGATCGTCAGCCCAACAACTTTGACCACCTTACCGTAGCTGTTATAATATTGTCTGTCTAAAAGCTGTAAATACTTATCTGCTACACTCAACGCCAATCGTACCCCGGTTATTATACTAGTGAGCGAATATCTTTGATCAGGTTCGTAAACTGTGTGTCCAGTCCACAATCAAAGACACCATAAGATGTTTCAAGCTGGCATTGTCCGTCCGTGAATTTGTTTTCCTGGACAAATTCGATCGCGACATCTCCACCTACCTGCTTCTGTATCTCATCCAGATGTTCCATCAGCATCTGATGATCCGCTTCATTTACGTGGATGCGCACTTTATTTCCTGCATCCACATCCATCAGCGTATTTTTTACCAAAGCCAAAAGAATCGTTCTCTTATCGGAAAACTGAATCTGAAATACTTTTTCAAACACCTGTGAAACTGCATCCACGATGTCACTTTCCATATGTTCCATACGTGACTCGTAATCGTTCTGCAGTTCTTGCCTGCGCTGCTCAAATTCATGTTGAAGCTGTGCTTTTGCCGCTTCAAGTTCCTGCACGCTCTGTTTATTGCCTTCTTCGTAACCAAGTTTTCTCTGGTCTTCGAACAACTGCCGAGCACTCTGGTTCGCCGCCTCAAGGATTCCGTTCGCCTCCGACTGTGCCGTCGAAGTAATCTGGTTCGCCATCGTCTGTGCATTGGCAATCATATCCTTGCGGAACTGTTCAATCTTGGCCTTTTCCTCCTCGAATGACGGAAGTGCTTCCTCTTCCACGGATTGTTCGTTTTGCTCATCTAAAGCCTTTTCGTGCGATATCCCGCCATCCCTTGACATATATTCCTTCATATACCGGTCGGAATTGATAATTCGGTTTCCTTCTGTGGAATTCACCACAAAACACTGTTTCAATAAATTAGACAACGATATCGTCTCCTCCGCCACGTGAAATTACGATATCTCCTGCTTCCTCGAGCTTTCGAATCACACCAACGATCTTCTGTTGTGCTTCCTCGACATCCTTCATTCGTACCGGGCCCATAAAATCCATATCTTCTTTGATCATAGCTGCAAGTCTCTTCGACAGGTTCTTGAATACAACATTCTGAACTTCCTCGGAAGTATTCTTAAGTGCAAGTTCAAGATCACCGTTCTCAACATCGCGCAGCACTCGCTGAATTGCACGGTCGTCGAGTAACAGAATATCCTCGAACACGAACATCTTCTTTCTGATCTCGTCTGCAAGCTCCGGCTCTTCGATCTCCAGAGACTCCATAATGTGTTTCTCCGTTCCACGGTCAACACTGTTCAAAATATTAACGATTGCATCGATACCACCGACGATCGTGTAATCCTGATTAACAAGTGATGCAAGCTTACGCTCCAGCACGCGCTCCACTTCCTTAATCACATCCGGTGATGTACGATCCATCATCGCAATACGTTTTGCAACATCCGCCTGTTTCTCTGGCGGCAAAGCGCCAAGCACCATTGAAGCCTGACTCGGTGACAGATACGACAGAATCATCGCGATTGTCTGTGGGTGCTCGTCCTGTATAAAGTTCAAAAGCTGACTCGGGTCTGTTTTACGCACAAACTCGAACGGGCGTACCTGTAGAGACGCCGTCAGTTTTGCAATAACCCCTTGTGCTTTGTCCTCTCCAAGCGCTTTCTCAAGCAGTTCTTTTGCATAACCGATACCGCCCTCTGCGATATACTGTTGTGCCAGACATACCTGATAAAACTCCTCCAATACTTCTTCCTTCGTCTGCGGCGATACGCTCCTCGTATTCGCAATCTCAAGGGTGAGTTCTTCAATTTCATCTTCTTTCAGGTGCTTAAAAATCGTAGCAGCTTTCTCCGGTCCCAAAGTGATCAGAAGGATTGCCGCCTTTTGCACTCCTGTGTAAGATTCGCTCATACCTTACTCCCAATCTTCGTTTAACCAGTTGCGCAGCAACAATGCCGCCGCATCCGGATTTTCATCTACAAATTTTTCAATCAGAACGCGTGTCTCTGATTTCTCAGAATATCCGATATCTTCCAGTTCGTCCGCTGCGGATGTGGTCGACTCAAGCAATGCATCCACGGAAAGTTCCGGTTCGATCTCTTCCTCGGCCTGCTTTCTCGTGCTGCGAAACACAACATATCCAAGCAAAGCAAAAATCAGAACAGCAAGTGCGATCTGTAAAATATCCGTCAGTCCGATCCCCTTACTGCTCGACTCCACAAACTGCGGACGCTCGTAGCAGATAAACGAAATGTTGTTGGTATCAAAACCGGTCGCTTTCGCGATCATGTCAATATACTCCTGATCCGCATCTACCTGAACCGGATCACTATGCGCAGCTTTAAACTCTTCGAATGTCGTTCCGTCAAGCTGTCCGCTCGCCTTGAGTTCATCCTCATCATATACGACCCAACGGGTTGCCGATACTGCCACGGAACTCGTCGTATAATCAACCGTTCCCCCATTGCTGACGGTCTCGGTTTCTTCCTTATTCGGTGAATACTGTGTATCAATATCCGATACGGAGGACTCCGTCACGTCTCCATCCTGTGTCACGTACGTCGGAGTATCATCGTTCGAATCCGTTCCCGGAGTCGCAGCCTGTCCGCCTGTTGCATCTGCCGTATACTCCGAACGGCTTGTAATCTCACCGTTATCCATTCCATCATTGTGAGAATAAACCGTAGTATTCTTCTTAACGGAATCAAAATTCATATCCAGATTCAGTCCAACCTGTACATCCGAAAAAATGCCGGATTTCACAAGCACGCCTTTGACCTCTTCCTTGACCATATTCTGCGTCTTCTGTTTTGTACTCAGATTCGTCGAAACAACCGAAGAAGCAGAATCCTGATCCGCTCCGGAATACAGAAGAAGCGATGTTCTCTGATCCAGGATCGTAATATTCTGTGTCGAATCATTGCCGATCTGTGTTGCGACAAAACGTGCGATCGAATAAGCCTGATCCTCATCCATATCTTCTTTCAGATCAAGGGATACACTCGCAGATCCCTCCTGCATTTTGGAAATCAATGTACCGTCATCCGTCGGTAGATCCAATGAAACCGTTGCAGAATTGATAATATCATTCGTCGCAAGGTCCTCCTCCAGCTTCTGCTCGAGGTATGCTTTGTTCAGTTTCTGTTTATCCGACTCGGTACGTGAAAATCCGCCATCCACAACCGATGAAAGATCCGCTTTGGACACATCATACCCGGCAGTCGCGATATCATTCGATCCAAGCAGCATATTCGCTGCACTCTCATCATTGACATTGACTTCAAAGTGCGTAGAATTCGTAACCTTATAGTCGATACTTCCGTCTCCGTCAAGAAGTTCTTTCACCTGATTGGCTTCCTTGGTCGTATCACAGTCAACAAGAGTCGTATACGTCGGTCGTGTCATCACCACGCCAAGAATCACAAGCGCAACGATCACGATACTCGTCAGACTGATCATCAAAGCCTTCTGCTTTGTATTAAATTTCTTCCACCATTCCACCACACGGTTAATGATTTTTTGTAGCTGTTCCGGCATTCTTTTGTTCCTCTCTTACCAATTACACTTAGATTGACATCTGCATAATTTCTTTGTATCCGTCAACCAGTTTGTCACGCACGGCAACGGTATATTGCAACGCGATATTCGCTTTTGTCTCTGCGATCAGAAGATCGTGCGTATTGTCCGATTCTCCGAGTGCAAAGCGAATTTCCTCAGACTCTGCGGTATTCTGCAGGTCGTTCGTCTCATCGATCGACTGCATCGCTGCGGAAAGTACCGAGCTGAAACTGTTCTTGTCCGTATCCACATCCGTTGTCTTCGGAGTGAATGTATTCAGATAACTGGACGCGACACCGCCCAATGAACTAATATCCATATGATTCCCCTCTGTTGTATATCTTCAAATTACTGTCCGATCGACAATCCTGTCTGTGCCATACTCTTGCTCGCCTCAAATGCAGTTGCATTCGCCTCATAAGCGCGCTGTGCATCGATCAGGTTGGTCATCTCGGTAACCGTATTGACATTCGGATAGGATACGTAACCATCCGCATCCGCATCCGGATTCGACGGATCATACTCCTTGACAAAATCCGTCTCCGTATCCTCGCGCACGGAGGTCACCTTGACACCGTTGCCCAGTGCCGGGTTCTTTGAATTGGAAAACACCTGACTGAACGGAGTAACCGCGCGCTCCTGAAATGTCACGATCTTGCGTCGGTACGGTCCTCCACTCTCCGTTGATGTTGTATTTACATTGGCAATATTTTCCGCGATAATATCTGTGCGGAAACGCTCCGCGGTCATACCTGACGCGCTGATGTTAAATGACTGAAATAATCCCATCTCTTACTCTCCTTAACTGATCACAGACTTCATGCGGGTAAATTCATTATTGATACTGGTCGTAATTCCCTGATAACGGATCTGTTCGGAAGCATACTCCACTTCCTCGTTATCAATATCCACATTATTTCCATCCAGACGATAAGAATAATTGGACATATCCGTGTAGACGGAAGGATTCAGATGATCCAAATGAATATTTGAAATCTTCGTATCGAGGGACGTATGTTTGCAACGTCCGAGTTCCTGCTTTAAAACCCCCTCGAAATCAAGATCTTTTCTCTTATATCCGGGTGTGTCAACATTCGCAATATTGTTGGCAAGAACCGTCTCTCTCTTCCAGCTTGCATCCGCAGCTTTGTCCAATACATTGACATAATCAAAAGCGTTTGTACTGAGCATAAGAACCCCCTTCATCTAGTACCCCTAATTATTCTATCATACTAATTATAGTATACTTCTTTTAAAAAACAAGTGTTTTTGGTAAAAAAGGCACAATTTGCAAGCAAAAAAGGAACCTATATCTTGTATAAGTCCCTTTAAAACGCCCCATTCCATGGTATTTTTCTATTTTGCTTTATCGCGTTTGAGCTTGTCCAGCTCCTCGAACACCACATCATTGACAACCTTTATGTACGTTCCCTTCATTCCGGAAGAACGTGATTCAATGACACCGGCGCTCTCAAACTTGCGAAGTGCATTCACGATCACGGATCTCGTAATTCCCACACGATCCGCAATACGGCTTGCAACAAGAATACCTTCGTTGCCGTCCAGCTCATCAAAAATATGTGTAATCGCTTCAAGTTCCGAGAACGAAAGTGTGCTGATCGCCGATTTAACGATTGCAACTTTTCGAGCTTCCTCCGCACTCTCCTCATTGACCGAACGCATCATCTCCAGCCCGACCACCGTTGTGCCGTATTCCGTTAAGATAATGTCATCAATATCGTACTCCTTCTCGCTCCGGTACTCAAACAGGGTACCGAGTCGTTCTCCTGCGATATCGATCGGTGTGATGATCGCACGATAACGGCGCGATTCATCTCCGAATCCAAGTGTCTCAAGATTAACATTCTCCTTGGTGGAAAGAATACCGAGCAGCCGTTCGTTTAAGGCAGGATCGATAAATCCGCCCACTTCATCCACGATCAGTTCCTGCAGTTCGTCCACACCTTTGCAGACGCTTGATCCAAGCACTTTACCTTTCTTGCTGATCACAAGGATATTCGAATCCAGAATTCCTGTCAGCACCTCACAGATATCGTTAAAAACAACCTTTGACGAGTTGTTATTGTGAAGCAGTTTGTTTATTTTACGTGTTTTATCCAGAAGCTGTACACTCATGCAATCCTCCTGACTACGCTCGTTCCTCAGCGAAAAGTTTCGATTTAACTATGAGTTTATCACTATTTTTCTGACAATTCAATATTTTTCGTGCAATTGATTTATTTTATTTTTCGCTTTTATCTTCCCTGGCCTCCGTGTAACCGCAATGCTCATCCGCACAGGCAAGTTTGGCGCCTTTTTCCACCATATAACCGCCGCAGCGAGGACATTTCTTGGCAACCGGACGTCCCCAGCTCATGAAATCGCATTCCGGATTGTCGATACATCCGTAGTAGCGGCGTCCCTTCTTCGTCATCTTAATCACAACATCCTTGCCGCACTTCGGACATGCGACACCGATCTTCTCATAGTAAGGCTTCGTATTGCGGCAATCCGGGAATCCAGGACATGCAAGGAATTTACCATGCGGGCCATACTTGATGACCATGTTACGTCCGCAGACCTCACAAATTTCTTCCGTAACCTCATCCTCGATCGTGATCTTCTCGAGATCCTTCTCCGCAGCCTGCACTGCAGCTTCCAGATCCGGATAAAAGTTTGCAACAACGGTTTTCCAATTTACGGCCCCTTCTGCCACACTGTCGAGAAGTGACTCCATGTTCGCAGTAAAATGTTCATCCACGATCGTCGGGAACGATTCCTTCATGATCGAATTAACGACCTCTCCGATCTCCGTTACATACAGATTTTTATTTTCCTTGGTAATATATCTTCTGGCGATGATTGTCGTGATCGTCGGCGAATAGGTACTCGGACGGCCGATGCCCAGTTCCTCGAGTGTCTTTACCAGAGACGCCTCCGTAAAATGCGCCGGCGGCTGGGTAAAATGCTGCTTCGGATCCATCTCGACGAGAGAAAGTTTCGTATTCTCGTCAATATCTTTTAAGAGCACCTGCTTGGTATCCTTCTCATCATCCGCCTCGGTATATGCCAGCATAAATCCGTCGAATGCAACTTTGGATGTCGATACGCGGAATCCGTAAGAACCAGCAGCAATGTTGACGGTCATTGTCTCATAGACAGCATTGGCCATACGGCTTGCGGCAAAACGTTTCCAGATCAGCTGATACAGACGGAACTGGTCACGGCTTAAGGAATCCTTGATATCGGAAGGAATACGATTGATATCGGTCGGTCGGATTGCCTCGTGCGCATCTTGGATCTTCGCACCGTTCTTCTTGCTTCCCTCTCCTGCGGAAAGATACTGCTCACCGTATGTTCCACCGATGAACTCTCTTGCCGCCGCATCTGCCTCATCGGAGATACGAACAGAATCGGTACGCAGGTAGGTGATAATACCGACCGTTCCCTGTCCCTTGATATCCACCCCCTCATATAACTGCTGAGCGATACGCATCGTCTTGGAAATCGGGAAGTTCAGTGCTTTGGACGCTTCCTGCTGTAAGGTAGAAGTTGTAAACGGGAGCGGTGCTTTCTTCGCGCGCTCTCCGCGCTTGATATCCGTAACTGCAAACGGCTGATCCTTGATCTCAGCAAGAATTGCATTCATCTCTTCTTCCGATGCAATCTCAATCTTCTTTCCATCCCTGTCGGTAAGTTTGGCAATGATCGGCTTCTTCTCGCCCTCCGGCAGAAGACTTGCCTCAAGGGACCAGTACTCTTCCGGAATAAAAGCATCGATCTCCGCCTCACGGTCACACACGATACGAAGCGCTACTGACTGTACACGGCCGGCACTTAAGCCCCGCTTTACCTTTGCCCACAGTAGCGGACTGATACGGTAACCAACCATTCGGTCCAACATTCTTCGTGCCTGCTGTGCATCCACAAGATCCATATCGATCTCGCGCGGATTCTTAAGCGATGCTTTCACCGCAGTCTTGGTAATCTCATTGAAACTGATTCGGCTGACATTCCTATCCTCCAGCTTTAATGCCTTCGTCAGATGCCAGGAGATGGCCTCTCCCTCACGGTCCGGGTCAGTTGCAAGGTAGATCTTGTCCGCTTTCTTCACTTCCTTACGAAGCTTTGCAAGAATTTCCCCCTTTCCCCGGATCGTAATGTATTTCGGCTCAAAATTGTTCTCCGGGGAGAATCCGAGCTGACTCTTCGGAAGATCCCGGACATGTCCGTTCGATGCCATAACCTCATAATTTTTGCCGAGAAATTTTTTAATTGTCTTCACCTTCGCAGGCGACTCTACAATAACCAGATACTTTGCCATAAGAAAAATGCTCCTTTGATGTCTATCAGATCGTTTTAACGTAAAAATTCGGAATGGTTTCTTTTATAAAGCCCTTCTGTTCCAACCGTTCTAAGATATTCAATACCTCTAAAAGCGAGTATGGGCTTTTTTCAACCAGACTCCCCAGACCAAGGGGATGAAAATCGAATAAACTATACACCAACGATTCGTCTTTTTCAAGAAGATTTTTCCGAAAGTCCATTTGTCCGTCCATCGAAGGACCGGAAAGCTGCATCTCTTTTAAGAAGTCCTCGACACTGGCAAACACGCCTGCGCCCTGCTGGATCAGATGGTTACACCCCTGACTCAGCTCGTCCGTAATGCGTCCCGGAAGTGCATAAACTTCCCGCGCCTGTTCCATCGCATAATCGGCGGTAATGAGCGAACCGCTTTTCAGACGCGCCTCGATCACAACCACATAATCCGACAATCCCGAAATGATGCGGTTTCTCTGCGGAAAAAGTAACGGAAGCGGCTGCGTTCCAGGAACAAACTCCGAGAGAATCCCACCCTGTTTCGGAATCTGCTCATAAAGAAACCGGTTGCTCCTCGGATAACAGACATCCACGCCACAGCCAAGAACTGCGTAAGTTTTTCCGTCCCCGTCCAACGCTCCCATATGTCCGTCCGTATCAATGCCGAGAGCCATCCCGCTGATGACATCCACATCCACCTGTGCCAACCGTTTCGCAAGCGCACGCGCCACCTGACTTCCGTATGCACTTCTTCCCCTCGCACCGACGATCGCAACGGATTTACGCGACGCATCCGGAAGATTCCCCACGTAATACAGTGCATACGGCGGTGCGACAATCTCCCGCAGCTTCGCAGGATATTCTTTATCTTCAAGCGTCACAAGCGAGATTCCCCGCTCCTGCAGTCTTCCCCAGGTCCCTTCCAGACTCCATCTGCGCCTGCTCTCCAGGATTGCACCAAGATCCTCACCCCCGATTCCCGGCACTTTTTCAATCACACTCTCTGGCGCATGATACAGATCGGATGCACTGCCGAAGAAATCATACAGAATACGCTTTTTGACCGGAGTTATTCCTTTTATGTTATCAAACCAGTATCGATACATCACACACCTCCCCAGAATCGCTCATCCATGCTCCGATAACACACGGCCTCGCTGAGATGACCGACGTTAATCTTTTTACTCTCCTCACAATCCGCGATCGTGCGTGCCACCCGCAAAATCTTATGATACGTTCTCGCCGTCAGTGCCATCTTTTGATACATATCTTCCATATACGCCTGTTCTTTGCTGTCGAGCGGACAGAATTCTTCCATCCGTGCCGCCGGAATCCGGCTATTGTAATGAAACGTTTCATTCCGGTAACGCTCCCTCTGGATCTGATGGCATGCTGCAACCCTCTTTTGGATCGATGCTGAATCCTCATTGTTACCCTTGCCGGTCAATTCCGCGTAAGTCACCATCGGCGCCTGCACGCAGATATCAATACGGTCGATCAGCGGCTGCGACACTTTCTGTGCGTAACGACGCAATGTCGCCGCCGAACAACGGCACTTCTGCATGTCCGGATAATATCCGCAGTTGCACGGATTCATCGATGCCAGAAGCAGGAAATCCGCCGGATAGCACACGCTTGTCAAAGCACGCGTCAGATGGATCTGTCTGTCCTCCAGCGGCTGTCTTAAAATTTCCAGTGTCGCCTTATCAAACTCGGTCAGTTCGTCCAAAAACAATACGCCGTGATGTGCGAGCGATATTTCCCCCGGCCGCGGTGTTATCCCGCCTCCCGTCATTCCCGCTCTCGTCACAGTATGATGTGGGCTGCGGAACGGGCGCTGTTGAAGCAATGCATTCCGGTTATTCAACATTCCGCATACACTGTAGATTTTCGACAACTCCAGCTTTTCCTCCTCCGTAAGCGGCGGAAGGATCGTTGCAAGCCGCTCGGAGATCATCGTCTTTCCTGCCCCGGGCGGTCCCACCATAAGCAGATTATGCATGCCGGATGCCGCCACTTCCGCTGCACGGCGCAGGTAAGGCTGACCATTTACCTCCGCAAAATCCACATCGGCGGTCTCTGCCTCCACACGGTTTGCCATGCTGACATTCTCATACGTTCCGTCACGCAGGAATGCGATCACCGCATCCAGAGAAGAAAAGCCGAATACACTTGCCTCTTTCACAAGCCGCCCTTCCACAAGATTTCCGATTGGAACAAAAAAACGTGTTTTTTTGCCTGCGCCCATACGTTCCGATGTGTGATCTGTAACTCCATTCCAAACGCCTTCTGCGATCCCGTCCGAAACAACCGGAAGGATTCCGTTCACCGGCAAAAGCTGCCCGTTTAAGTTCAGCTCTCCGACAAACACGTTTCCGTCACTTACATCCGCCTCTAACACACCCATTGCACAGAGAAGTGCCACCGCGATTGCCAGATCAAATCCGGTTCCGATCTTACGAATATTGCCCGGTGACAGATTGATCGTAATGCGTTTTGCCGGAAGAGACACACCGCAATTGTGAAGCGCTGTGCGCACGCGCTCCTTCGCCTCGCGCACCTCGGACGACAAATAGCCCACCATCTCGAAGGCAGGCAGTCCTGTGCTGATATCCACTTCCACCCGGATCGGTACCGCATGGATGCCGCAGAGCATGGAAGTCATAACTGTACTGTACATATTCACCTCATTCCAACTGTCGGGGAATGTGCATGATTCATGCATGAAAAAAAGATGAATTCATCATAGCATAGAATCCATCTTTTTTCATCTAAAATTTTTATGAACTTCCCATAAAATTTTTCAGTTTGTCAAGCGCTTTCTTCTCAATGCGGGATACATAGGATCGCGAGATGCCGAGTCCGGTCGAAATCTCCCTCTGCGTGCACTCTTTCTCCCCAAACAGACCGTATCGTCTGCATATGATCGTATACTCGCGCTCACTCAAAATGCTCTTGATATTCTTTCTGATCTGTTCGATCTGTTCCTTTTTTTGTACATCATCAACAACATTAATATCATGGTATTCCAGCACATCCACAAGCTGAATCTGGTTGCCCTCTTTGTCGACGCCGATCGGTTCAAACAAAGAGACTTCGCCCCTCATCTTCTTTTTACTGCGAAAATACATCAGCATTTCATTATCAATGCATCGGATCGCGTACGTTGCAAACCTGCTTCCGTAGTCCGATTTAAAACTGTCCGCTGCCTTAAGAAGCCCGATCGTCCCGATGGAGATCAGATCTTCCGCATCCTCCCCTGAACTTGCATACTTTTTGGCTACATGAGCTACAAGGCGCATATTGTGCAGAATCAGTTCTTCCTTCGCCGCCTGCTCGCCGCTTTGCCATCGCTTCAGACAGTCCGCTTCCTCTTCCGGTGACAGTGGAACCAAAAATGTTTTCACGCAGCACCTTTTTGCATCGCTTTCTATATTGTATGAAAGGACACAAAATCTCGTGCTTTTCCCTCATAAAAACGTACAAGGCGGATTCTATTCTACCGGCGCATCCTCATTGGCGCGGTACTCAAAGAAATCAAAGTCTGCATAATGGCTGTGCTTCATACGGTCTGCACAGGTAAGGCCGACAAATGCGCCGGTAAACTCACCGTACTTACAGTATTCATCGGAATACTTCGTTGTATCAAACACTCTTCCAATCTTCGTATAGGTCGTTCCGTCGTAACTCCACTCAAAGTAAGACTTTCTTCCCTGAATATTCAACCGAAGATAGATCGGACGCTCCTCCACCGGAATCCTTGTATTTAAAAATTCCTCTTTTTCACCGTTTTCAAGCTGAATAATGGATAGCGCACTCTGTCCTAACGTCTCGCTGTAATATTTGCGCAGATTCACATAATTCATATTGTCATAATAGAGGATCAATCCTGCACTGTGCTGGTGAATCTCCGGTGTAAACTCCATCTTTGTCGTGATCGTTGCATACACGCTCGTCAGCTTACGCGCCAAAATGCTCACTTTATTTAAAGAAGTTCTTGCCTCCTGTCCGCGAATGCGCACAAACCCAGGTCTTGCCTTTACATCCGCAAACGTCTGTGGCATGATGCGCGGCGCATAATACCAGTTGCCGAGTTCATCGGAATCAAAATCGTCAAACTCCGGAATCTGCGGCATTTTCACCTCAGGGAGTGAACTCTCTGGCACTTCCATCTGTGCGAGGTTACCCCCGTCAGCCATACGAAGCCATCCATCCTCGGTCCACTTCATCTTCTGGATTGCCGTCTCTCTTCCGAGTGTGCAACGCAGCTCCGGCACAAACGGTCTGGAGCACAGATGCATGAGATAGACTTCTCCCTGCGGGGTCTCGACATAACTTCCATGTCCGGACTTCTGCAGGATGGAATCCGGATTATAATACTTTGGCTTCAGATGATCTGGGTCCTTGCGCTCATTCGACTCGCCCGGCGAGGATGTCACGATTGGATTCATCGGGTCCTTCTCATACGGTCCCCACACATTCTTCGAGCGTCCCATCGTCACACAATGATTGTAACCGGTTCCGCCCTCCGCACACATAATATAGTAATACTCGCCCCGCTTCGTAAGATGCGGTGCCTCAATGCATCCACGATCAGTTCCACCGTGCCACATCGGTTTCGGGTATCCGACAATTTCCTTTTTCGCCGGATCGTACTCTACGATGCAGATAAATCCCGGCTTCTCGTAGCCTTCTCTCGTCTCCCACTCCAAAGCGACCACATATTTCTTTCCGTCATCATCATGGAACATGGAAGCGTCAAAGCCTGACGAGTGCAGATAGACCGGCTCACTCCACGGTCCCCTGATATCTTTTGCCGTAATGACAAAATTGTCGACATCAAAATATCTTGCATTCATAGAATTCATCACGCCGTATACCACATAAAATAAATCCTCTTCCTCGCAATAAGTCAGGCAGGGTGCCCAGATTCCCTTTGCGGAAGGAAGTTTTTTCAGATCGACATTCGATTTTTCCGTTAATACATGGGTATACAGTTCCCAGTTTTTTAAATCTTTCGAGTGATAGATTGGAATTCCCGGCATCCATTCAAACGAAGATACCGCCGCATAATAGTCATCGCCTTTTCGACAAACACATGGGTCCGGGTTAAAACCTTTAAAAATTGGATTTTTAATCATAGATTTCTCCTCCGTCCTTAAACCAGCCAAAATCAACGCAGCGTCCGAGATCCCAGCTGTCCCATCCGATCCAGCCCGGTTCATTCACGGTATCCGTCAACAATTTATAACTCCAATAACAATAACCGCTGCCTTTCTGCCATGCTTCAAGCTGTGCTTTTGCAACCGCCTGATAGATATCCTTCTTCTGTTCCGCTGTCAGACTCTCTGTTTTTGCACCGTCCACACCGTTTAAAACGGACTGTCCGCCTTTTGTATCACATCCACAGGCAAGCGAATTGAACAGGCACCACTCTCCACAGATCACCGGAAAATACTGTTCCATCTCTTCGATCGCTTTCGCATAGTTCTCCTTAATATAGGAAATATATCCTTCTACGGTCTGTGGGCAGCCGTTTGCCTCTGCCATCATCAGATACAGATGCGTGTCGAGTACCACATTCTGATAACAGTCTTCTCTCATAAAATCCTTCCATGCCATGAGTTCAAAGCCGTCATGAATGACCACATATTTCTCAACCGGCAGATACACGCGCATTCTCCGGTAAGCATCAATATAAAACTGTCGCAGAAACGTCATGGAATTCGGTCCCGATCCTGCCGCCAGATTCTGATCTGCTGCCGGATAACGGTTACTGACATCCATAAGTTTCCATGCATTCTCGGTGATCGGCTCGTTGATCACCTCAATGCCCCACAAACCTTTGCGCTTACCATATCGCTCGCACAGACGTTCCAGTACAGTGAGGACAAATTCTACTTCTTCCGGAATCTGCGACCATCTGCATACACCACATATTCCGCCATTATCAAATCCGTTCTGCCCCATAGGTGCCGTATGTAAGTCGATCAAAATCTGCAGTTTGTACTTTTCCGCCCAAGCGAATGCCTTATCCAATTCCCTGACGCATCCGATAAAAGGCGCACGGTCACCGAAGATAAAGTACGGAACCGGAATACGCACAACATTCATTCCCATTCGCTTGATCGTCACAAAATCGCGTTCTGTGATATATTCACTTCTGTGAATCTGAATTCTTGCCTCATATACTTCTTTACTCAACTGCCTCGGAAGATAATACTCATCCTCCGCCGTGGTCCCTTCAAACAATGCAGGACTCATCCATTTTTCCAAAACAAGCCAGTTTCCGAGATTTACACCTTTGATATACATACCGCTCCTCCTTACTGCTTGTCAGCCGCACGCTGCTTTAAGTCTGCAATGATTCCGTCAAATTCTTTATCAAGGTTCCAAAATGCCATAATCACAAGTCCGCATACATACACCGCAACCGGAATCCAGATAAAGCATACTTTAATGGAAACAAGTGCCGATGCACTCTGTACTGCTGCCTCGCCGACATAACCGCCGATTTCAAGGATCAGACCAAGTAATGCAGATCCAATACCGTTTCCAATTTTATATCCAAAGCTGCAGGCGCTGTTCACAAGACCTTCCGTACGATATCCGGTCTTCCACTCTCCGTAGTCGATCGTGTCGGAAACCATTGCCCACATCGTTGCTCCGCCACATGCATTTCCAATACCTCTTACAACGGAGGAAACCACGATCATCGGCATGGTTCCTGCCGAGTAATTCAGAATAAGCATTCCCACGATATCAAGGATGAGTCCAAGTGCAAACACATTTCTCTTACCGAATTTCTTTACCAGCATTGCAATAAAGAACATTGCGAGGATCTGTACCACATTAAAGATTCCGTTGATTGTGGAAACAAGACTGCGGTCGCCAAGAATATCTTTTGCATAATAAACCGTCGATCCACCATTGACCGAATACATAAGGAAGAACAATGCAAGCATGCAGGTCATCATAATCCAGTATTTGTTCTTAAATAAAGCCTTAATGCCTTCTTTAAAAGGCACATCCACCGATTCACCGCTCTGCTTTTCCGCAACGGAATGCACACGCTCCTTCGTTCCAAAGAAAGTAAACAAAAATGCGACAACCGCAAGTGCTCCAAGCACACAGAATGCTTTGGTCCATGCGGACGCATTATCTCCAAAGAATTCAACAAGTGGCAAAGTTACGGTATTGATGATCAGTGTTCCTGCCGTTGCGAGCAGATTTCTGAAAATGCTCAACACGGATCTCTCGTACGGGTCCTGTGTCATCAACGCATTGAGTGCAGAATACGGAACATTGATTGCCGTGTACACAACCGTCGAAGTCAGATTATATGTAATAAAAATGTACACAAGCTTTGCTGTATCGCCAAGTCCCACCGGAACAGAAAAAAGCAGAATTCCAGACAATGCGAACGGAATACACATGCGAAGAATCCATGGTCTTGCTTTACCGAACTTCGACTTTGTACGATCGACGATCACACCCATGATGATATCGCTTACACCGTCAAACACTCTTGAGATCATCATGATCGTTCCTACGGCAAGTGCACTTACTTTGGCATAATCCGTATAATAGAACAGTAAAAATGCCGACATCGCCGTATAAATAATGTTACATCCGAAATCTCCGCAGCCGTACGAAAAACGTTCTGCGATCTTTTTAAAAGTCAGTTTCTCTTTTCCCATCATTTTTCTCCTATCATCTCATTGACCTAACAGGGTTTATTTTCTCTCATCTTTTGAGTATTTGATAGTTCAGCGCTGATTTCTATCTCTTAATGTAATTATATTCTATCTGCTTTTTGCATATCTGTTTAGTATCTAAATTATCATAATAATAGGTCGATATTCTCTTTTTATTGTTTTTCATCTTTTCATGTGATATGTTCTTATTAACAGAAATCGTATTTCATCGGAGGTTATCATTCTATGCCGGAACAAAATCCTATCCTGAATCACGAAATTGTAAATACCTCGACTGCCACAAATGTGCGCTTTTTTACCTCGATCGATAACGGAAGCTATGTTACCGCCCATTGGCACCGTGCCATTGAGATCATCTATATACAGACAGGCGCCTTATCCGTCTTTACCGATACGCACACCTACGAACTGGAGGCCGGACAGTGTATCCTGATCAATGCCAATGTCATTCACTCGACCAAATGTACAACACCAAACACGGCAATCGTATTTCAGATTCCGCTTGATTTCATGGAAACCTATATTCCGAATGTACAGAATCTGGTATTTCATCTGGATGAATCAAATAAGGATTCAAAGTATCATACCAAACTTGATATTTTCAAAAACACACTGCAAAAGATGCAAGTTGCCAACGACATGCAGCCTGATGGTTATCTGCTCCTTTTTAACCGTTTTCTGTACGATATTTTATTTCAGCTTTACCACAACTTCAGCACGCACGTACTGCACTCAAACTTTATCAAACGAAAAAAGGAACTTGATCGATTGAACCCGATTTTACAATATACTGCCTTAAACTATGCAAGACCGATCACCATCGAAGAAATTGCACACGTTGCCATATTGCAACCGGGATATTTCTGCCGTTTCTTCAAGAAAAATATGGGCATGACATTTCTCGAATACCTGAATGAGCTTCGCCTTTCCTATATATATCAGGATCTCATCTCCACATCAGACCCGATCAATATGATACTGGAGCGGCATGGTTTTACGAACTACAAGCTCTTTCGCCACATGTTTCATGAACATTTCGGCTGTACCCCAAGTCAGATCCGTAAAAACAACATTAACAAATAAGTACAAAAAAGGCGCTGCAATTACAGCGCCTTGATTCTTTGATCCAGTTCTTTCTTCTCATAAGGAACTTTGCCTTTTAACACCTCATTCTTCACAAAAGCAAATGCCTCCTTCTCCCCGCGCACCGCAAGCATCGTGAGCAGATAACAAAGCATGGCTTCCGTGTCCTCATGGATCAGATAATGATCCTTTCCGTGCTCAAAATACTCGAGCGGACTGCGGTCCGTATACTTCTCATTCTGGTAGTTTTTCGATGCGCTCACACGGTCGATAAACATCTCCACCACATACTTGAGCGGCATCTTCATGCCCGCCATACCGCCGTGCACCTTACCGGAATTCTGATCTCCGACCGCATAATCGATCCAGTACTCCAAATGATGCTTGTTGCGTCCCTTATGGTGCAGCCACGCCGAGGAATAGCCGCGATCCTTTCGCTCCGCATTGTTCGGACTCATCGTTCCCTGATAGTATTTACAGCCGACGAGAAACTCCGTCGGTGAATATTTCGACAGATCGTGGAGTAGCCCCTGCTTATAGAGTCCAACCCTAAAACAGCCTGCCATAACCAGATTCTTATGTCTTGTAATCGTCACAAAATGTTTCCATGCATTACCCATGTCTTTCTTTTCCCTGCCTTATTCTTTCTTAACTGTGTCTTTCTTACTCACCGCTTTCTTATTGTGATGCGGCATCTCTTTGCCCGTCAGCACACGAATCGTAAGCGGCGGCAAAAGGATACTGCCATCCTCCCACAGCTTTGGTTCTGTAAGATAAGGCATCTTCTCCTCAGAACTGTCGATCGTCAGATACCACCGTCTGTGCTTTCCTACCTTTGGAAGAGCCAGAACCGTCGCCGAAGAGGAAAAATTGTAGGCTACATACACATCTTCCTGATGTGCTTTGTCCTGTGAATATGCACCACAATATAACATGCCAAGCGCCAGTCCGCCATTCTGTGAACGCACCATCCATGCATTCTCCCCGTGGAAAGACAGATCCGGGCAGCCCAACGCCTTATAATCACAGAACTGAAATGGCATCGGATACGACAGGATCGGGTGTTCTCTTCGAAACTGCGCCACAGCCTCGACAAACTTCTTCTGATCCCGATGCGTCACTTCCGTCTTCCAGTTGATCCAGCCGATCGGATTGTCCTGACAATAAGCATTGTTATTACCGGCCTGCGAATTGCCGAACTCATCGCCACTCCACAGAAGCGGTACCCCTTGTGCCATATAAAGCATCAATATCGCGTTGCGCCACTGCTGTCTGCGCAAACGATTGATATACCGCTTTGCCGTAGGGCCTTCCACACCGTAATTGTTGCTGAAATTCCAGGCATTACCGTCACAGTTGTTCTCCCCATTATCCTCATTATGGCGCTCATTATACATAAACAGATCTGCGAGCGTGAATCCGTTGTTATCCGAAATATAATTGACAAAGCCAAGCCCGCTTCCCTGCTTGCGCTGCTGATCAATAAACTCATCAAGATCATAGCCGAAATGGTTGAGCATCTTGCGCGCCGGATACTGGTATTCGTCCTTGTACACATACAGATTGCGGTAATTGCGCGGCGCATTCCCTGCCTCGCCAAAATCCGTATAGAAGATCTTCGTTCTGCTGAGACGCTTGTCCTGCGCGATCGCCGTCATCGGCAGATTCTCTCCAAGCAGGTGAAAGCCGTCCACATGATACTCCATCACCCAGAAGCGAAGCGCCGTAAGAATCAAATTCTGATCGGTGCCCTCCGGGAAAAAGAACTCCATCACACACTCCATTCCATTTCCATGCAGCTTCTTTATCAGCGTCTTGTATTCCTGTGACGCCTTATCCGGATTCTTCGCATAAGAAGATTTGACCGCAAAGTAATCCCCCTTCGTATAACCCCAGAAATTCAGCTTCGGAAACACATTCGGCTCTTCCGGCGGAGCGATCATATCCTCCTTTTGTGCCTCCCACTGAATGTAATCCGGCAGTACCTTCTCCTCCGGGAAAATGCGTTCCTCAAACTCATACACCGGCATCAGTTCCACCGTCGTCACACCGAGTTCCTTCAGATACGGAATTCTGACAGCAACCGCCGCAAAGGTTCCGTTATTACCGCTTCTACTGGCATCCATCGAAAAGCCGCGCACATGCAGCTTGTACATGATCATCCGTGCACGTTCGACTTCCGGAGCACAATCGTCTCCCCATGCAAAACGTGCCGGCGCAAAAGCGGCGTACACCGCATTGGGCATACGCTTCTCATCATTCCAGATTTCTCTGCCGACAATGCGACAGGCATACGGATCGAGTAGACGTTTGCCGTTCACCTCATACACATAAAGAAGCTCCTCCGTCTTTAAGTTTTCCACCGCGATCGAACGCAGCGATCCCATACAATATTCCTTCGGAACCGCAATCTCCTGCACAACTTCCTGATCCATATTCAAAAGTACAACGCTGCAATCATCCTCCTTCTCCCCTTCAAAGGTGAAGATGGTCCATTTTCCAAGCTGTTGCACGCCCTGTTTTTCGTAATTTCCCTCTTTTATCTTATAATCCATTCTCTACCGCCAAATCTATGCTGTCTCAAGTCTCATTTGTAAATTATACCTTTTTTTCATGCCTTTGTATACTCCAAGGTCCGATCTTTTTTCATCTCGGTTTCATTGACAAGCCATTCCTGACTCTATATAATGAAACAAAACAACAATGAAATCGATTCAGAAAGGGGACATTATGGCAGATAACGAGAAGGCAACACCGGTTACTCCGGAAGAAGCAGACGATATCCGTGTTACATTAGAATTAGACGAAGGCGAAGTAGAATGCTCCATCCTTACCATCTTTGAGGCAGGTGGACGCGATTATATCGCTTTGATGCCGCTTGATAAGCAGGGAAACGAGACAGGCGATGTATACCTGTACCGCTACTCTGAGGACGAAGAAGGACTTCCGAGCATCGATCCGATCGAAGGCGACGAAGAATACGAGATCGCAGCCGACAAATTCGACGAATTCCTGGATGATAACATGTTCGACGCAATGGGCGATGACGACGAATAAGATGCAGCAAAAGCGCTGAGAGCAAATGCTCCCGGTGCTTTTGTAATTCATAGGAAATTCCTTCCTATGAATTACAATGCTCCGCGGGGATGTGCAGCTCGCGGAGATGAAACTTATGCTGAGCATACCGCTCGCGCGCGAAAGTGTGCGGCATGCGCACACTTTATTTTACTCATGCTTTCTTCGTTTGTTCCGCTTCAATCTGCGCGCCCGCTTCCCGCAGAAATCTTGAAATTTCTACTTCTTTGTTTCTTATCTTCTTCACCGAGCAAAGCGTCAGTTTCTCTTTTGCGCGCGTCATTCCGACATAGAAAAGGCGCCGCTCCTCCTCGATATCCGGCTCGAGTACTGCTTTCTTGTACGGTGTCATGCCCTCGTTAACATCTATCAGATACACCCTCTCAAACTCGAGTCCCTTCGCGCTGTGAAGCGTCGCAAGCGTGACCGCATCCCCCATATCCGCCCGCTTCTTAGCGAGAAGTTCCAATTCCTTCTTATAATCCTCGATATGCGTAAACCACTCTTCGAGCGTCTTGTATCCCTTGGCACTGCTCTGGATCTCGTCCGCCACCTCGTAGAGATCTTCCTTATTGATATTGCGGTACTCGGCATAATCCGCGATATAATCATCGTACTCGATCCCGCGCCGGATAAAATTGATCGCAGCGTACGGGCTGAGCGTATTTAAGATCCGCGTGTCATGCCACAGTTTCTCGATACGCTCCGCGATCCACGGCTGCTCATCGTACATCTTCATCCACTCGTCAAACGCCACCTCCGGCTCACACAGACTGTTGCGCCCGATGTAACGGTTCGGCTTGTTCATGATCGTCAGGAAATCGGCACGCTTCGTGCTTCCCTGCGCAATCCGTATGTAAGTCAGAAAATCTTTCGCGATCCAGTGCTCATAGATATTCGGAATCTTATCCCTCGTTGTAAAAGCCAGATTTGCCGACATCATCTGCTCCATAAGAAGCCCTGGCTGCAGATTTGTCCGGAAAAGCACTGCAATCTCGGAAAGCGGTACGCCCTCCCTCTTTGCTTTTGCGATCTCCTCAATGATAAACTGATTCTCCTGCCGCTGCTCCTCAAACTGGAAAAAGCGTACCGACTCGCCTTCCGCCTTTTGAGCCCGGATCTTCTTATCAAATCGCTTTTTGTTATGCGCGATCAGATTGCCAGCCGCCGCAACGATTGCCGGTGTACAGCGGTAATTCTGTTCGAGTGTCACAACCCTGACATCCGGGTACACTTTCTGGAACGAAAGCATGATCTCCGGCTTCGAACCGCGAAAACGATAGATCGACTGGTCATCATCCCCCACCACAAACAGATTGTTCGCCGGCTGCGCCATCATTCGCACAATGTCATACTGGATCTGATTGATATCCTGAAACTCATCCACAAGAATATACGGATAGCGTCTCTGCCACGCCGAGAGAATGTCTTTCCTCTGCGCGAACAGCTCATAAGTATACGTCAACATATCATCAAAATCGATCAGACGATTCTGCGAAAGCCGCCTCGTGTATGCCAGATAAATCTTGCGGAATACCTCTTCCCCACAGTGGCTGGAATAGAAGTGATCCAACGGAATCCGTTCATTCTTCACGCGGCTGATGTCCGCAAACAGATCACCGATAAACTCGTTCTCATCCTGATATTCTAAGTGATGATACGACAGGATCTCACGCATAAACTGATACCGCTGCTCATCCGTGACAATGTTGCTGCTCTCAAAGTGATACGCGTATTTCAACACCATAAAAAAGATGGCGTGAAACGTTCCAAACGTCACCTGTGTCCGATCCGTCCCGATTGCCGCTAGAAAACGCTGTTTCATCTCCTGTGCCGCCGCGCGGGTAAATGTGATGACCAGAATATTGGACGGCTTCACATGATGCTGCTCGATTAAATTGATAGTTCGCTGGGTGATAACTGCGGTCTTGCCCGATCCGGGTCCCGCAAGAACAAGCATCGGGCCACCCATGTGTCGGATGGCCTCCTGCTGTGATTTGCTGTAATTCATAATACCTCTGTCTTTATGCCTGTGCTGCGGTCAGAAGTTCGATTCCCTTGCGGATACGATTTAAGGACTCTTCCTTTCCAAGAACTTCCATCAGTTCGGTCGCACCGCCCGGTGTCATCTGCTTGCCGGATACTGCAGTACGGATCGGCCACATAACATAACCGTTCTTGCAACCCTTCTCCTCCACATACTTAAGGAGTGTCGCATACAGTGCATCGTTGCTGTAATCGTCCTGCTTTTCGAGAATCGGAAGAATCTCGGTCAATACCTCAAGTGAGGTCTCGGCATTCGTCTTCATCTTCTTGTGTGTGTACATTGCCACATCATACTCCGGCAGTTCCTCGAAGAAATCAATGTGATCGCGGATATCCGGGAATATCTCGATACGTGTCTGTACCATCTTTGCAATCTTCTTAAGATCGTAATCCTTCGTGATCACTTCCTTGATATACGGCAACGCCTTCTCGTAAAAGGCATCAAACTCCATCTTCTTGATATACTCGCCGTTCATCCATTTCAGCTTCGTGTAATCGAAGACTGCAGGCGACTTATTCATATGATGATAATCAAATTTGGCAACCAGCTCGTCGAGTGACATGATCTCCTGGTTGTCTGCCGGACTCCATCCGAGCAATGCGACAAAGTTTACGATTGCTTCGGTCAAAAAGCCCTGCTCGATAAGATCCTCAAATGAAGAATGTCCACAACGCTTGGAAAGCTTCTGATGATTTTCGTCTGTAATCAGTGGACAGTGAATGTATACCGGTACATCCCATCCAAACGCCTCATAGAGACGGTTATACTTCGGTGAGGATGACAGATACTCGTTACCGCGCACAACATGGGTGATTCCCATAAGATGGTCGTCCACAACGTTTGCAAAATTGTAGGTCGGATATCCGTCAGACTTGATCAGGATCATATCATCCAGTTCCGCATTATCAACGGTAATATCTCCGTAGATCTCATCCTCAAATGTGGTTGTTCCCTCTGTCGGGTTGTTCTGACGGATGACATACGGAATTCCGGATGCAAGCTTCTCTTCTACTTCTTCCTTGGACAGATGCAGACAATGCTTGTCATAAACTGAAATCTCTTTTCCTGCCACGGTCTTCTTTAAACTCTCAAGGCGCTCCTTATCACAGAAACAGTAATATGCTTCGCCTTTTTCAATAAGCTTCTTGGCATACTCTAAGTAGATGCCCTGTGCCTGACGCTCACTCTGTACATACGGACCACATCCTTTGTCCTTGTCCGGTCCCTCATCATGGACGAGACCAGTCTCAGCCAGTGTTCGGTAAATGATATCGACCGCGCCTTCTACATAACGCTCCTGATCGGTATCTTCTATTCTTAAGATGAAATCGCCGCCCTCATGCTTTGTGATGAGGTACGCATATAATGCGGTTCGAAGATTTCCTACATGCATTCTTCCTGTCGGACTTGGTGCAAATCTTGTTCTGACAGAAGTACATCTTTGATGTACTTCTGAGCCGTGATGCGAAGCATCAGCGGTTGTATTTAAATTTGTATGATTATCCATTGCAATGTTCTCTCCTTTTTTGTCATAACGTGTATTATACACCATAAACGGTGTAATCGCAACGTGGAATGCACCTTAAAGGGTGTATTTTACACCATTTAAGGTGCAAAAAAATGTAGTTTTCTTGACAAGTATTTGAAATTCATGTAATATACCAATTAAGAAATGGGTTTTCACCGCACTTAATGATGCGGCTTACTCGTTTCTTTTTTTATTGCCACAATATCATATAAGTATTTCTTACCATTATAAGAATGATTAACCAGCAATCTTGCTCCAAAAATATTATAGC
>CAVHWG010000144.1:0-2942 GCA_963639645.1 Firmicutes bacterium TM09-10
AAGTTTGACAGTGAGCTGACGATCGGTTCCATCGTCGGTATCAAGAAGAGTTCGGATTTTACAACCATTCGTATGGATAACAGTGCGGAGAAGCGCGTAGAGCTTCACTGTCATACAAAGATGAGCGATATGGACGGCGTATCGGATGTCAAAGACATTGTCAAACGTGCGATGAAGTGGGGACACAAGGCAATCGCAATCACCGATCACGGTGATGTGCAGGCGTTCCCGGATGCCAACCATGCTGTCAGCCCGGACGATGATTTCAAAGTTATCTATGGTGTTGAGGCATACTTAGTTGATGATTTAAAGGGTATCGTCACGGACAGTCATAACCAGTCGCTGCAGGCGGATTATGTTGTATTTGATCTGGAGACGACGGGATTCAGCCCGGAGACAAATAAAATCATAGAGATTGGTGCGGTCAAGGTGCAGAATGGCGCGATCGTGGATCGTTTTTCAACGTTTGTCAATCCGGAAGTGCCGATTCCGTTCCGAATCGAGCAACTTACCTCGATCCGTGACGATATGGTGATCGATGCACCGGTGATCGAAGATATCCTTCCGAAATTCATGGAGTTCTGCGAGGGATGTATCATGGTGGCACATAATGCGGATTTTGATATGAGTTTTATCAAGAAGAACTGCATGCGGCAGGGCATCGAATGCAATCCGACGATCGTGGATACGGTCGGTCTGGCGCGTGTGCTCTTGTCGAACCTGAACCGATTCAAGCTGGATACGGTTGCCAAGGCTCTTGGAGTATCGCTGGATAACCACCATCGTGCGGTCGATGATGCGGCGTGTACGGCTGAAATTTTTGTGAAGTTTATCGTGATGCTTGAGGAGCGCGGTGTGACAACGCTTGATCAGGTCAATGAACTGGCATCGGCTTCGGTGGAGAATATCCAGAAGATGCCGACATACCATGCGATTATTCTTGCAACCTGCGATCAGGGACGCACGAATCTGTACCGTCTTGTTTCGCTGGCGCATATTAAGTATTACCACAAGAGACCGCGTATTCCGAAGAGTGAGTTTATCAAATACCGGGACGGACTGCTCATCGGTTCTGCCTGTGAGGCGGGCGAGTTGTACCGTGCAATCTTAAACGGCAGACCGGATCAAGAGATTTCAAGACTGGTTGATTTCTATGATTATCTGGAGATCCAGCCGCTCGGCAACAATGCGTTCCTTGTCCGAGATGAGGATTCGCCGATCGCATCCAATGACGATCTCATTGAGATCAACAAGAAGATCGTGCGCCTCGGCGAGGAATTCCATAAGCCGGTCGTCGCAACGTGCGATGTGCACTTTCTGGATCCGGAGGATGAAATCTACCGCAGAATTATTATGACCGGACAGGGATTTAAGGATGCGGATGATCAGGCACCGCTGTATCTTCGTACAACGGAGGAGATGCTCAAGGAATTCGAATATCTCGGCAGTGCGAAAGCGGAAGAGGTTGTTATAACGAATACGAACCTGATCGCGGATATGTGTGAGCGTATCTCGCCGGTGCGCCCGGACAAGTGTCCGCCGGTCATTGAGAATTCGGATCAGATGCTCCGTGACATCTGTTACAATAAGGCACATAAGATGTACGGCGATCCGCTTCCGGAAATCGTGCAGGAACGTCTTGAGCGTGAGCTGAACTCCATTATCAGCAACGGATATGCCGTGATGTATATTATCGCGCAGAAGCTGGTGTGGAAGTCAAACGAGGATGGCTATCTGGTGGGATCGCGAGGTTCCGTAGGTAGTTCGTTCGTTGCGACAATGTCTGGTATCACGGAGGTAAATCCGCTGCATGCGCATTATCTGTGCAAGCATTGCAAATACAGTGATTTTGACTCGGATCTGGTTAAGTCGTATTCGGGACGGGGCGGCTGCGATATGCCGGATAAGATCTGTCCGAAATGCGGCAAACCATTGTCGAAGGAAGGTTTTGATATTCCGTTCGAAACATTCCTCGGATTCAAGGGAAACAAGGAGCCGGATATCGACTTAAACTTCTCCGGAGAGTACCAGAGTAAGGCACATAAGTACACGGAGGTTATCTTCGGCGAGGGACAGACGTTTAAGGCTGGAACGATCGGTACACTTGCGGACAAGACGGCGTTCGGTTATGTCAAGAATTATTACGAGGAGCGCGGTATTCATAAGCGAAACTGTGAGATCGACCGTATCGTCGGCGGTTGTGTCGGTGTGCGTCGAACGACCGGACAGCATCCGGGTGGAATCGTCGTTCTTCCGATGGGAGAGCAGATCTACACCTTTACGCCGATCCAGCATCCGGCGAACGATATGACAGTCGACATCACGACGACGCATTTTGATTACCACTCGATCGATCATAACCTGTTGAAACTTGATATTCTCGGACACGACGATCCGACCATGATTCGTATGCTGCAGGATCTGACCGGTGTGGATCCGACGCAGATTCCGCTTGATGATCAGGCGGTCATGTCGCTTTTTCAGAATACATCGGCACTTGGCATCTCGCCGGAAGATATTGATGGCTGCCAGCTCGGCGCGCTTGGTATTCCGGAGTTCGGTACGGACTTCGCGATGGGCATGTTGATCGACACACAGCCGAAAGAATTTTCGGATCTGATCCGAATTGCCGGTCTGTCACACGGTACGGATGTATGGCTTGGCAACGCGCAGACGTTGATCCAGGAGAAAAAGGCGACGATTTCGACTGCCATCTGTACGCGAGATGATATCATGACCTACCTGATCAGTATGGGACTGGAATCGGAGGAATCATTCAAGATCATGGAGAATGTGCGAAAAGGAATTGTTGCGAAAGGTAAATGCGACAAGTGGCCGGAGTGGAAGCAGGATATGCTCGATCACAATGTGCCGGACTGGTATGTCTGGTCCTGTGAGAAGATCAAGTATATGTTCCCGAAAGCGCATGCGGCGGCTTACGT
>CAVHWG010000145.1:0-3174 GCA_963639645.1 Firmicutes bacterium TM09-10
AAGAGGTGAAAATCATGAGAGAAGGAATCCATCCAGATTATTATCAGGCAACTGTAACATGTAACTGTGGTAACACATTCGTTACTGGTTCTACAAAGTCAGATATCCACGTAGAAATCTGTTCTAAGTGTCATCCATTCTATACTGGACAGCAGAAGGCTAACCAGGCTCGTGGACGTATCGAACAGTTCAACAAGAAGTATGGCATGAAATAGAATTGAGCGATTTACTAAAAAGGTTGAGGCTGCGATATGCCTCAACCTTTTTCAATTCATAGGAAATTCCTTTCTATGAATCAAAACGCTCCTAAGAGGATGAGATATGAAATATTCAGGAGTTGGCGGTCAGGCGGTCATGGAAGGCGTAATGATGAAGAATCAGGATCGCTATGCGGTGGCGGTGAGAAAGCCTGATCATACGATCGATGTGAAGGTAGAAAACTACAAGAGCACGATCAAAAATGAAAGGATAAGACATCTGCCGATCGTTCGCGGTGTCGTAAATTTCGTGGAATCACTGATCCTTGGTATGAGTACGCTTATGTACTCTGCTTCCTTTTTTGAGGATGAAGAAGAGGAGGCGAAAAAGAAAGATTTATCCGAAGAAGAACGTAAGAAATTAGAAGCAAAAGAAAAGAAGCAGGAGAAGGCTATGATGGGCGGAACCGTGGTGTTTTCCATTGTGTTTGCGTTGGCTTTGTTTTTTGCACTGCCGTATTTTTTGTCGAGCTTTTTTCATAAAGTCATCGAGTCGGAGACATTGATCGCTTTGATCGAGGGAATGATCCGACTGGCGATATTTGTTGGTTATATTGCAATTATTTCACTGACACCGGATATCAAACGCGTTTTTATGTATCACGGTGCGGAGCACAAATGCATCAACTGTATCGAGCATGGAATGGAACTGAATGTGGAGAACGTACGGAAAAGTTCGAAGCTCCACAAGCGTTGCGGAACCAGTTTTCTGTTGATCGTGATGCTGATCTCTATTGTGTTCTTTTTGTTTATTCGTGTGGATTCAAGAATCTTACAGCTTGGGCTCAGATTGCTTTTGATTCCTGTAATTGCGGGTGTATCGTATGAGTTTATCCGTCTGGCGGGCCGCTATGATAACTGGCTTGTCAATGCATTATCCCAGCCGGGACTCTGGATGCAGAGATTGACAACGAAAGAACCGGATGACGAGATGATCGAGGTCGGAATCGCTTCGGTGGAAGCGGTGTTCGACTGGAAAAAGTGGCAGAAGGAAGAGAATATATGACATATCGTGAAGCGATTGTTTTAGGTGAGACAATTTTACAGAAGGCAGATATTGTGGACGCCAAGACGGATTCATGGCTGCTCCTTGCGATGGCATGCAAGATTGATCACACATATTATTATATGCATATCGACGAGGAGATGACCGAGGAACAGGTGCGTGAGTTTGAGGTTTTGATCCGTAAGAGAGCGGAGCGGGTTCCGCTTCAGTATATTACGGGTGAGCAGGAATTTATGGGTCTGACGTTTCATGTCAATTCCAATGTACTGATTCCACGGCAGGATACGGAGACATTGGTGGAGGAAGCACTTAAGATCGTGCGTCCGGGTATGAAACTGATGGATATGTGTACCGGATCCGGCTGTGTGCTGATCAGCATTCTGAAAAATGCGCATGATGTCGAGGGAATCGGTTACGATATCTCCAAGCAGGCGATCAATGTGGCAAAGGAGAATGCCAAATTGAATGAGGTTCCTGCGATGTTTGAGCGAAGCGATCTGTTTGAGGATGTTGTAGAGAAGGATTTTGATGTGATCGTCTCGAATCCACCGTACATTCCGACGGATGTGATTGCCACACTGATGCCGGAAGTGGCAGAGTTTGAACCACGGGAGGCGTTAGACGGCAAGGGTGATGGTTTGTATTTCTACAGTAAGATTTTAGAACAGTGTAAGAATTATATGAAGCCGGATGGTTATGTTTTGTTTGAAATTGGATGTGAACAGGGAGATTCCGTGTCGACGATGATGCGGCTTGCCGGATTTTCTGAGGTGCATGTGATCAAGGATCTCGCAAGGAATGATCGTGTGGTTATGGGACATCTCTAGCGGTGTAACATATTCTATCAGATATCATGATAAACGTTATTGAAAATTCAATTGATACATTGGCGATACATACAGAATGTATTACAGGAAAGTGAGGACAGATTATGTTTGATAAATTAGAGGATTTGCTCCATCATTATGAGGAGCTTATGAATACATTGAGTGAGCCGGATGTGGCGAACGATCCGAATCGCTTCCGCAAGCTGATGAAGGAGCAGAGCGACTTACAGCCGATCGTGGATGCGTACAAGGAGTACAAGCAGTGCAAGCAGAACATTGAAGATTCCCTTGCGATGCTTGAGGAAGAGAATGATGAAGAGATGCGCGAACTTGCCAAGGAGGAACTGAACGAATCCAAGGACCGTCTCGCAGAGCTTGAGCAGGAATTGAAGATCCTGTTATTACCGAAGGACCCGAATGATGATAAGAACGTTATCGTGGAGATTCGTGCAGGTGCCGGTGGAGAGGAAGCAGCGCTTTTTGCAGCAGAAATCTATCGTATGTATGTACATTATGCGGAGAGCCGGCGTTGGAAGGTGGAGACACTCGAGGCGGACGAGACCGGTATCGGCGGAATGAAGTCTGTTGACTTTATGGTAACCGGAGCGGGCGCTTATTCTGTACTGAAATATGAGTCCGGTGTACATCGCGTGCAGCGTGTGCCGGAGACCGAGTCACAGGGACGTATCCAGACTTCAACCTGTACCGTAGCGGTTATGCCGGAGGCTGAGGATGTGGATGTACACATTGATGAGAAGGATATCCGAATCGACGTAATGAGAGCTTCCGGAAACGGTGGACAGTGTGTCAACACGACCGATTCTGCGGTTCGACTGACCCATTACCCGACCGGAATCGTAATCTACAGCCAGACTGAGAAGTCACAGATCCAGAATAAGGAGAAGGCTTTCGCGTTACTGCGTTCCAAGCTGTACGATTTAGAGCTGCAGAAAAAGCAGGATGCTGAGTCTGCGGAGCGCCGCAGCCAGATCGGAACCGGAGACCGTTCCGAGAAGATCCGTACCTACAACTTCCCACAGGGACGTGTGACGGATCACCGTATCAATCTGACACTGTATAAGCT
>CAVHWG010000146.1:0-13654 GCA_963639645.1 Firmicutes bacterium TM09-10
TGTTACTGTTTGCTATAATGAAAACAAGAATTAGTTAAGACTAACTGATAGCCGATCCTATACATAAGTATGTGTAGAAGGCAAGAAGGGAGTAATTATGGCAAACGATGCAAAACAATTTTTGGAAATAGTTGATCTAAAGAAAGGTTTCGGCAGCGGCGAAACCCGGCAGGAAGTGTTACGCGGAATGAATTTTTCTGTGGCAAAAGGCGAATTTTGCGTGCTTTTGGGACCTTCCGGCTCGGGTAAATCGACGCTGCTTAATATTATCGGCGGAATTGATCATGCGGATTCCGGTTACATCTCGATCGCGGGCGACAAGCTGGAGGACATGAGCGAGAAGAAGCTGACGCAGTACCGCAGAAAGCATCTCGGCTATGTGTTCCAGATGTACAATCTGATCCCGAACCTGAACGTGAAGGAGAATATCGAGGTCGGTGCCTATCTGTCCGACAATCCGCTCGATATCGACGACCTCTTACATACGCTCGGTCTATACGAACACCGCCACAAGCTGCCGAATCAGTTGTCCGGCGGACAGCAGCAGCGTGTTTCGATCGGTCGTGCGATCGTAAAGAATCCGGACATTCTGCTCTGTGATGAGCCGACCGGAGCGCTCGACTACAACACCTCCAAGGAAATCTTAAAGCTGATCGAGGATGTCAACGCAAAGTACGGCAATACGATCATCATGGTAACTCACAACGAGGCGATCAAGAATATGGCAGACCATATCATCAAGCTTCGTGACGGTGCGGTGCGCCACAATGATATCAATGAGCACAAGATCTCGGCAGCGGACATCGAGTGGTAAGGGGTGCGTTATGAAGAAGAATCGAGTAAGAAATCCTCTGATCAAGCGTATTCCTAAGGAGCTGATCGGAGACTGGAAAAAGTATCTGGTCGTATTCGCATTTCTCGTGCTGACGATCGGATTCGTATCAGGAATGTATGTTGCGGATGAGAGTATGATGACTGCAGCGGATGAAGGTGTGACGAAGTACAAACGCGAGGACGGTCATTTCGAGTGGAACGAGAAGGCGGATGCCGACTTGCTTAAGGATGTGGCAAAAGGCGGGCAGGTCGATCTGTCGGAGATTACCGGCGATACTTCGGCAAAAGATGATGATGCCAAGGATGTTCCGGTCACACTCTACGAGAATTTCTTCCGCAACGAGAAGGAAGATAACAATAACGACGGCAAGTCGGACGGAACGGTGCGTGTCTTTGCCAAGACAACAGACATCAATCTGGCGTGCGTGTTGGACGGTCGTCTCCCGGAAAATGAAAACGAGATTGCTGTGGACCGTATGCATGCGGACAATGTCGGCATGAAAGTTGGTGACACAATTGGCGTTGGCGGCGAAGAATTTGAAGTGGTCGGACTGATCGCGTATGTAAATTATGCGACACTCCACGAGAAGACAACGGACCTTATGTTTGATGCGATGAAGTTTGACGTGGCGATGGTCACGGACGAAGGCTTTGACCGGCTTGATGCATCGATCCATTACGCATACGCATGGAAATATGAAGATGCTCCTGCCGATGAGAAGGAGGAAAAGGCGTTATCCGATGACTTCCGCAAGGTGCTGGCAGCGCAGACGATGCTTCACGGTAATGAACTCAAGGATTATGTTCCGGCGTACGGCAATCCGGCGATCACATTTGCAACGGATGATATGGGATCGGATATGTCGATGGGTGGTGTTATCTTAGACATTTTGATCGTAATTATCGCTTTTATATTCGGTGTTACGATCAGCAATACGATTGTAAAAGAGTCCTCCACGATCGGAACGCTCCGCGCGTCCGGTTATACACGCGGTGAGCTGGTACGGCACTATTTATCCATGCCGGTGATCGTGACATTCTGTGCGGCGATCGTCGGAAATATCTTTGGATATACCGTATGTAAAAATGTTGTGGTGGGCATGTACTACAACAGTTACAGTCTGCCGACCTACGAGACGATCTGGAATCCGGATGCGTTTGTTAAGACAACGGTGATTCCGATCATTCTGATGTTTGTGGTTAATCTGATCGTAACCGTTCGCATGATGCGGCACACTCCGCTGCAGTTCTTGCGCCACGATCTGAAGAAATCAAAGAAGCAGAAAGCAATCCGTCTGCCACACTGGAAATTCTTCAGCCGTTTCCGCGTGCGTATCATGTTCCAGAATATCGCAAACTATCTGATCCTGTTTGTCGGTATCTGTTTTATCATGGTCATGCTGGCGATGGCGGTCGGTATGCCGGATACGCTCAGCTATTATCAGAAGCATGCTTCAGGACTCATGTTCACAAAATATCAGTATGTGTTGAAAACCTACCAGAATGCGGACGGTTCCACCGTGACAACGGATAATGAGGATGCGGAACCGTTTGCGATGAAGTCGCTTTTGAAGCGGTCGGATGCTTTGGACGAGGAGATCTCAATTTATGGAGTCTCCGATGACAGCAAATACATCGAGATTTCAGATTTGAATTCGCTTAAGAAGAATGAGGTATATATCTCCGCTTCATATGCGGATAAGTACAATATCGCGGTGGGCGATACGATCAAATTGGAAGAGAAATATACGGACGATACCTATAAATTCAAGGTTTGCGGTATCTACGATCATTGCCAGACGATCGCCGCATTTATGCCGATCGAACAGTATCGCGAAGTGTTTGATCTCGATGATGGCGCATTTACCGGCTTTTTCTCCGACACGAAGATTACGGATATCGACGACAACATGATCGCATCGACGATCACCAAGCGCGATATCACGAAGATGTGTGACCAGCTCGATCACTCGATGGGCGCTTATATGCAGTATTTCCAGGTGCTGTGTATTCTGCTCTCCATGGCGATGATCTATCTTCTGACGAAACTGATCATTGAGAAGAATGAAAATGCGATCTCTATGACGAAGATTTTAGGGTACGAGAACCGCGAGATTGCGAGTCTGTACCTGCTTTCGACCTCTATTGTGGTTGTCATCATTGATGTGCTGACCGTGGCGATCGGTGTGTGGGTGATGAATTATGCATGGAAGGCAATCCTCGCAACGTACAGCGGCTGGTTCGCGTTCCATATGGATACGATCAGCTATGTGAAGATGTTCGCGTTCGTGCTGATCGGATATATCATCGTAATGTTCCTCGATTTCCAGCGAATCAAGAAGGTTCCGATGGATACGGCACTTAAGAATGTGGAATAAAAATAGAATTGAGTAGTTAAGATACGATAAGGCACATGGTCAGCCGGTTATGCTTAGGGTGTAAAGGTGATCATGTGCCATGTTTGTGATACAGAGTTTGTGAAAAAGGCTTCGATATTGACTTTCCTATTTTAGGATGCTAGGCTAATAATGCATTTTCTAAAGAAAGAGGGTATTACAATGAACTACGCAGAGTGTATCGAAGCGGCGAGAGGACGCATCGGGAATTACTGCAAGGCATGTCCGGAGTGCAATGGACGCGCATGTGGCAGTCAGATGCCGGGACCTGGTTCCAAAGGCGTCGGTGACACCGCGAAGCGCAATTATGATAAATGGAAAGAGATCCGTGTACAGATGGACACGATCGCGGAGAATCGTCCGGTCGACACGAGCTTAAACCTGTTCGGCAAAAGCTTCAAGTATCCGTTTTTTGCGGGGCCGGTCGGCGCGGTACAGCTCCATTACGGCGACTGCCTAAACGACATCTCCTATAATGATATACTGGTTTCTTCGTGTGCGGAATTCGGCATCGCCGCATTCACGGGCGACGGAACGGATGGCAACGTGATGGTTGCTGCGACGGAAGCAATCAGGAAAGCCGGCGGACTCGGCATTCCGACGGTGAAGCCTTGGAACATCGATGTGATCCGTGAGAAGATGGAGATGGTTCACGCATCGGGCGCTTTTGCGGTAGCGATGGATGTGGATGCGGCGGGACTTCCGTTTCTGAAGAATCTTGATCCGCCGGCGGGCAGCAAGACCGTGGAAGAACTGCACGAGGTTGCACAGGCGGCAGGTGTTCCTTTTATCGTAAAAGGCATTATGACGGCAAAAGGCGCTTTGAAAGCGAAGGAGGCCGGAGCGGCAGCGATCGTTGTGTCGAACCACGGCGGACGTGTGCTGGATCAATGTCCGGCAACCGCGGAAGTGTTGGAAGACATTGTGCATGCGGTCGACGGAGAGATGAAGATCTTTGTGGACGGCGGAATCCGTTCCGGTACGGATGTCTTTAAGGCGATCGCGTTGGGCGCAGACGCAGTCATTATCGCAAGACCGTTCGTGACCGCGGTGTACGGCGGCGAGCGTGAGGGTGTGAAGAGTTATATCGACAAGATCGGCGGCGAGTTGGAAGACACGATGAAGATGTGCGGCGCTTCCTCACTTAAGGAGATTACGAGGGACTGTGTGTGGACACCGCATGATCACACGATTTCGTTTTAAGGATATTTAGGCGTTTGCGAAGCGCTTGTGGCGGTCAGCCAAGCCGAGCCCGGGCAAGCCACCACAAGAGTTTTGCAAACGCTTATATAAGGATATTTGCAGTAAGGAGGGATCATCTTGCAGACACGAGAGGAAGCACTGGCATACGGACTTTCGTTTACGGATACTTATCAGGCAGCGCCTTTTCATGATAACAACTGGCAGCTTGTCCGTGTAAAAGGCAGCGATAAAGCATTTCTGTGGACGTACGAGAGAGACGGTTTTATTAATCTGAATGTGAAAGTGGATGCCGACTGGCGGGAAATCTGGCGCGGCGCGTATGCATCGGTCATTCCAGCATACCATCAGAATAAGGAACACTGGAATACGGTGATTTTGGACGGCAGCATTCCGGATGAGGAGATCCGCAGGATGATCGCACTCAGCTATGAACTTGTGACGGACAGCCCGACGAAGCGCATTTACGAGGCGGTCAGGAAGATTCCGAAGGGCTGCGTGGCGACTTACGGACAGATTGCGGAGATGGCGGGCGACCGCAAGATGGCGCGCGCTGTGGGCAATGCGCTGCATAAAAATCCCGACCCGGAGCACATTCCGTGTTTCCGTGTGGTCAATTCCAAGGGAGAATTGTCGGGAGCATTCGCTTTCGGCGGAGCCAATGAGCAGGAGCGAAGACTTGAAGCGGACGGAATTGAAGTGCGGGACGGCAAGGTGGATCTCGCAAAGTTTGGGATGCGAATGAATTAAATAAATTTGCCCTTAACAAATAGACACGTTATAATATGTATTAGTATGGCAAGGTGATCAACGAAGTTGTCACAGAGCTGTGCAACGCATAAGAACGAAAATAAACTAAGGGGATACAATTTTATATGAAACGAGAATCATTTTAATTCAGGGTTTAATTTAGGCAGACAACATAGAAAGCATCATCAAATTGTGTGAAAATACGCATTGATGATGCTTTTTTCTCATGCATCATGTCTTGAACTCATGGTGATTTAATAGTATAATCACAAAGGTGAAATAATTCAAGAAGAGAACATATTTAAGGAGGAAACTATCATGGCTACCTGGAACAATTTGGATACCCTTACATCCTATCAGGAGCTGAAGGACACCGCGCGTGTCAATCTTGCAGAGGTTATGTCCGGCGAGAACGGCGCAAAGCGTGTTAAAGAGTACAGCATCCCGATGGCAGCAGGATTTACTTATAATTACGCTGCAAAAGCCGTTGATGACAATGTGCTGGCAGCACTTGTAAAATTAGCTGACGAGGCGCAGCTTGCAGAGAAGTTTAAGGAGCTTTACAACGGAGCAGTGATCAATACAGGAGAGAACAGACTGGTTCTTCATCATCTGACCCGTGGACAGCTCGGCGATACCGTTACAGCAGACGGTGTTGACAAGCGTGCTTTTTACGTAGAGCAGCAGAACCGTATCGCTGATTTCGCAAACAAGGTTCATGCAGGTGAGATCACCAACGCAGCAGGCGAGAAGTTCACAACCGTTGTTCAGATCGGTATCGGTGGTAGTGATCTTGGTCCTCGTGCAATGTATCTTGCACTGGAGAACTGGGCTAAGAAAAATAATACATTTAAGATGGAAGCCAAATTCATCAGTAACGTAGATCCGGATGATGCGGCAGCAGTATTGAATTCGATCGATGTCGCACATTCCATCTTCGTACTTGTTTCAAAATCAGGTACAACACTGGAGACTCTGACAAATGAGTCATTTGTAAAAGATGCATTAAAGAAGGCAGGATTGAATCCTGCAAACCATATGATCGCAGTTACAAGTGAGACATCTCCGCTCGCCAAGAGTGATGATTATCTGGCAGCCTTCTTTATGGATGATTATATCGGAGGACGTTATTCTTCTACATCCGCAGTAGGTGGAGCCGTATTATCACTGGCTTTCGGACCGGAAGTTTTCGCAGAGTTCTTAGACGGAGCAGCAGAGGAAGATAAGCTTTCCGCCAATGCAGACGTTATGAAGAATGCCGCAATGCTTGACGCTTTGATCGGCTTCTATGAGCGCAACGTACTTGGATATCCGAGCACTGCTGTACTGCCTTACTCACAGGCACTCAGCCGTTTCCCGGCACATTTACAGCAGCTGGATATGGAGTCCAACGGTAAGTCGGTGAACCGTTTCGGTGATCCGATTAACTATGTGACAGGTCCGGTTATCTTCGGTGAGCCTGGTACAAACGGACAGCATTCCTTCTACCAGTTACTGCATCAGGGAACCGACATCGTTCCGTTACAGTTTGTTGGCTACAAGAACAGCCAGCTCGACACTGATGTCGACATTCAGGGAAGCACAAGCCAGCAGAAGCTTTGTGCAAACGTTGCCGCACAGATCGTTGCTTTCGCATGCGGTAAGGCTGACGAGAACCGCAACAAGAACTTTGAGGGCGGACGTCCATCATCCATCATCATCGGAGATCAGGTAAATCCGAAGTCTATGGGTGCTTTACTTGCGCACTTTGAGAACAAGGTTATGTTCCAGGGATTCATCTGGAATATCAACAGTTTTGATCAGGAAGGCGTACAGCTTGGCAAGGTCCTTGCGAAACGCGTACTTGCTCACGAGACGGATGGCGCACTGAAGGTATTCAGTGATCTGTTGAACATCTAATTTAAGCATTTTTGTATACGAGGGGCGTGATTCATGGAATCGCGCCCCATTTTACATAGTATAATAGGGATAGAGGAGGAATCACATACGCCTTTTTCCGATGATCTTCCGTACGGTGACAAATCCATGGCGGGAGCGTACCGATCCATCGGAATCAACCGCAAGTCGCTTTTCCATATCGAGCGTTATCAGGAGCATGTTCTGGCAAAAATAAAAGAACAGCTATCGATCGCTGTTCTTTAGGAGAAGGTATTTTACTATGGGGATAGTAAAACTTTATATAATGTATTGGGGGGTTTTTACAGCTATTATAATAGCATGGGTGGCACCAAAAGTGTTGCCAAACATTACAAAAAGTCGAAGAGATTTTTGTGCAATATTGACAATGAGGCGTAAAGGATATGTAAACTGGTCTTGTTTTTTAGGATGAATTTGGCTCTTTTCATATGTTCATGTGTGATTATACTGTAAGTAAAAAGAATGTAAAGGAGTTAGTTACCTATGAAAAAGACATTTACGGTTAAGAATCTTACGTTGACTGCCTTGTTTATGGCGTTGAACATTGTGATGAGTTCCTTCGGCGTTCCGGTGCCGGGCGGACATTTCTATTTGAACGATGTGATCATCTGTACCGCAGCGATCCTGTTGGATCCGTTCAGTGCATTTATCGTTGGTGGTCTCGGTGCTTTCATCGGAGATCTCATCTTCTATCCGACACCAATGTTCGTGTCGCTGATCACACACGGTGTACAGGCGGTTGTAATTTCCCTGTTTGTAAATAAGCTCTTCAAGGGGCATGAGAAGACAGGCGCTATCATCGGTGTAATTTTTGGAGCAATCATCATGGTAGTCGGATACAGCCTCGGACGTGCATTTATTTACAGCACACCGGAGTATGCAATCTTAAAGCTCCCGTATCAGATCCTGCAGGCAGCAATCGGTGCGGTCGTATCCGTTATCCTCTGCTTCCCGTGCAAGCTTCGTACTTTGTATCTGAACGCAACCCGCGATTAGTTGGGTAAATAGAAAGCCCCGGTATACAGAATATTCTGTACCGGGGCATTTTTGTGCATATTAAATGATTATGATTGTGCGTGCTTTATACCGGAATTGCGCTTGCGGTATTGTTGTGGCGTGATGCCGACTTTCTTTTTGAAGATCTGTGAGAAGTAAGACTGCGAAGAAAAACCATTGTTCGACGCAATCTGTGCGATCGACAGATTGGAGGTTGTAAGCTGCTGCTTACTTGCCGCCAGACGTACTTCCGTCAGATAATTGATCGGTGACTGGCCCATGCATTCGGTGAAGGAATGAGCCAGATAAAACTTATTAATATGCGTGATCTCGGCGAGCGAGTCAAGCGTAATATTCTTTGAGTAGTTTGCATCAATATAGCGCTTCGCAAGGGCACACTCTTTGGACAACTGGAAAGATGTGTCTGAGATGACATTCAGGTGCTGCTTGCGTGAGATAAAAACGAGCAGAACCTGCAGAAGTCCGTGGCATACAAGCTCAAAGCCCGGCTTTTTCTCGCGAAATTCTTTTACCATAAGCTGCGCAAAATTGATGAGCTGGCTTTTGTCCGAGCCGTAGCTGTAGTAGCTGTAGCCTTTGGAATTGTGCTCGTCCGGATTGTCGAAGGAGAACGCAAGCCCCTCCACTCCAAAGACGATGTATTCCATCGGATCATTCGGCAGCGTCTTCTCTGTATGCTCCACATGCGGATTGATGATCATCAGATCATCCGGCTCAACCGGCACGATTTCATCCTCAATATAGAAGACACCCTTGCCGCTTAAGACATAAAACAATTCTGAAAACTGGTGCGTGTGCGGAATGCTCTGCCAGTCTCCCTCATATTTGGAAATAGAAACATAGCGCAGACGAAAATCCTGCGTACTGTTTGCATTATCCAGATTAATTGATTCAAAACTCATACCCCGATCTCCCCTCGTGTTAGAATTTATAAGAATGCAATATTTTAAATAAATAGTTGTAAATGTGCCTAAAAGTCACCGATAAACAGAAGTAACTTAAATAGATTATACACATATTTTATAAAAAAAACATCTGTTTCATAGAAAAAGAGACAAGAAAATTAAAAAATGTTGACAAAAAGAGTAGGAATTGCGTATACTATAGGCGAATGAGGAGAGAATAAGATAATTGGTAGGAGGAAAAAACCTATGAGAAAGCATTATGAGAGACCGATGCTTATTGTGGATCGCAACCTCGCGGAGGGTGTATACCTTGCAAGCGGTGAGAGTGCGGGAACATTAAATGTAACCTATATGGGAGCCGTGGATCGCTGGGACGGCGGCGGTAAGGGCTATGCATCCGCAAGCTGGTCCAAAATTAACGGAACCGTTCATCTTACGATTCATTTCAGTGATACGATTGATGATATTCAGGTGAGCGGAGCAGCGGCGCAGACATCCGTAGCCGGAAGCACCGTGACTTTGTCTTTCAGCGGGGCGGAGTCGGATTCACTGATGCTCGGTGTGCATTTGAATCATGGAACAGGCATTGACGCCTTGACGATCACCGATTTCAATTACAGTGTTTCATAAGTATAGATTTACAACAATATTAATAAAATGAATAGCAAAAAAGGAACATCGCATTGTTTTTTGTACAGTGCGGTGTTTTTTTGTCTGATTATGGCATGTGAAAATGAGAGGGTTAATTTTTAAAAAGTTTGTTACGATGAAAAAAAGGACCGTAACTTTCTTGGAGCAGACGGGCGAATATGATATAATAAAGTACTAAACAAACATACGATGTGGAGCGAATATGGAATCACAAAAAGTTTATCAGTTACGACATGCAGCGGGCAGATACTGGCTGCTGGACATGCAACAGGACGGGCTTGATTATAAGAAGCCGATCGAACTGAATGAGTGTGCCGCGTTGATATGGGAATGGATCCATCAGGGAAGAACGACGGAGGAGATCACGCAGGAGCTTCAGAAGAATTATGGTATTTCGATGGAGCAGGCGAGAGAAGACACGGAGCAGTTTGTTATGAACTTGAGGGAGCAGGGATTGGTATGAAGATTTTATTAGTTGGAAAGAACAGCCAGTTTACAAAGCAGTTGGTGGAAAAACTGGATAAAGAAGGACAGCGGATCTTTTTGCTGACGGAGGAACCGAAGACGGTCCACACCTCGAGAAAGATCTTTGAAACCTATCACTTCTCGTACCGCGATTCCTGCATTCGGGAAGTGCTCTCAAGCATTCAGCCGGATGCGGTCATCTATATGGGGGCGTATGACAATATTTTCCAGTGGAGTGATACGCAGAACCGTGCGGGTGAATATACATCGGGACTTTTGAACGTATTGTGTTCCTTCCTTGCCGTCAGTCAGGGACGGTTCATCTATCTCTCATCGGAGGAAATCTTTCAGCAGGAGTACGGCTATGTGATCACGGAGGAAGAACAGAGTGCCGCCATCACTGCGAGAGGTCAGGCAATCGCCGTGGGCGAAAGCGTTTGCAAATATTATCAGGATATGGGTAAGGACATCGTTACCTTACGACTGGATCACTTATACGGAATTCCAAATCGTGCGGAAGAGGCACGGGACTTCTGCGCACGCATGTGCATCGAGGCGTTGGAGACAGGGGAAATCCTTGTGGACGAGGAGCAGAAAGTCGCACTTCTTCATATTGGAGATGCGGTGGAATTTGTCTATCAGGTGCTCGTCGCACCGAATGTCAGACAGCCAATTTACCAGATTTCATCAGGAGACCCGGTGTCACAGAGAATGATCGCCGAGACGATCGCATCCGCTTTGGACGGCAATATTTCGGTAGTAACGGCGCCAACTTCGCAGCGGAAGGAGCCGATCCTCTCCAATGAGCGCTATAAGCAGGAATTCGGCATGCGAATCTTTCATAAGCCGGAGAAGGCAGTCGCTGATATTGCGAAACAGATCCAGCGTCACCAGGATGAGTTCGTGCAGATCGACCGAAAGCCAAGGACTCTCTGGGAGAAGATCCGCCAGGGATTCAGCTCGTTTATTCCGGCATTGATTCCATTTATCGAGAACTGCATCTGTTTTATTCCGTTTTTCATGCTGAATAACCGTGCAGTCGGAAGAGAATATTTCCAGAACATTGATTTTTATCTGTTGTATGTATTGCTTTTTGCAATCATACACGGACAGCAGCAGGCGATCTTTTCGTCCCTGCTGGCGGTGGCGGGCTATTGTTTCCGCCAGATGTATCACCGCACCGGATTTGATGTCATGCTGGATTACAATACCTACATATGGATCGCTCAACTTCTGATCCTCGGATTGGTGGTCGGCTACATGCGGGACCGCCTGCACGTGATCGAGGAGGAGGAGCGGTACGAGGTTGATTATCTGTCAAAGCAGATCGATGACATCTCGGATATCAATGTCAGCAACATCCGTGTCAAGGAACTTCTCAGTAACCAGATCATCAACCAGAGTGACAGCTTCGGAAAGCTCTATGAGATCACCTCGAGTCTCGATCAGTACGAGCCGAGTGAGGTTCTGTTCTATGCGGCAGAAGTATTGGCGCGCCTGATGGGCAGTCGCGACGTGGCAATCTACACGGTTGCGAATGCGTCGTACGCACGCCTTTTCTCCGCGACTTCCTCCAAGGCGCGAAGCCTCGGCAACTCCATCAACTATCCGCAGATGGAGGAGATGTATGAGCAGTTGAAGGCGAAAAAAGTATACATCAATAAGAGCATGGATGAGAATTACCCGCTGATGGCGAATGCCATCTATTCGGAGGATGAGATGCAGCTGATTCTCATGGTATGGGGCATTCCGTGGGAGCGTATGACACTCGGTCAGGCGAATATGCTGACGGTGATCGGTTACCTGATCCAGAATGCCGTGCTCCGTGCAAACCGTTATCTGTCGGCACTGCAGGAGCAGCGTTACCTGGAGGGTACGAATATTCTCGAGCCGGATGCGTTCCGCTCATTGGTCAAGGCGTACCTGCATGCACGTGAGAAGCAGCTGACAGAGTGTGCACTGATCCAGATCACATTGAGCGATATGTCGCGTGAGGAATTGGGCCAGAAGCTTGCCAAGCTCATGCGCCAGAGCGATTTCGTCGGTATGTTCGAGGATGGTCGCGTATATGCGCTTCTTGCAAATACGAATGCCAAGGATGCGCAGTTTGTTGAGAACCGGTTCCGTGAAGTCGGATTGCAGTGTGAGATACAGGAGGATATAGCGGTATGACGGAATCGGAACAGGTATTTTTACTGATCTTAATTGTAAATACACTCGTTGCGATCGGCTATCTTGTGTGCTGTATGGTCCGTTACGGCAGGAAAGCGCCACGGCGGAAGGAATACTGGATCAAGACGGTGGTCATGCTGATCTGTCCGCTGGTGGGGCCGGCGTTCTTTCTGTTTGTATGGCTGGTCTATTATCTGCTGTTTCATCAGGATGTGGATCTTGAGGATGTCGTGTTCTCAAAGGAACGTGTCGAGACCCATCTGAAAGCGGACGAGGAGCGCGAGGGAAACATGGTGTCCATCGAGGAAGCGCTTGTGATCTGCGATAAAGATAACCTGCGTGCACTTGTGATGAATGTCGTGCGAGGTGATGTGGAGAAGTCACTGGCATCGATCGCTCTGGCGCTCAACAGTGAGGATTCCGAGACATCCCATTATGCGGCGACCGTGCTCAGGGATGTGCTCAATGAGTTTCGTGAGCAGGTGCAGGAGCTGTATATCGCAATGAATCGCAGAGAAAAAGGCTGGGAGGAATACGCACGCCTTTTGATCGAATATATGCACAATATTCTGGAACAGAAAGTGTTTCAGGAGACGGAGCAGGATGAGTTTATCGATATGATGGAACAGGCGTGTCTGATGTTGTACGAGCAGATGTATTACCGCCTGAAACCGGGCTATATCCAGTGGCTGTGTGATCTGCTGCTGGGGGCGCGCAAGTACGACCACATTCAGAGGTGGTGCGACCGCAGCCGGGAGTTGTATCCGAATGAACTCTCAACGTATGTATGCTATCTGAAATATTATTTCACTGTGGAAAAGAAGAAGGAATTCTTCGAGGAGCTGGATCGTCTGAAGCAGTCCGACATCGTGATCGACCGCGAAACGCTCGAGCTTATCCGGACTTTTGCATAGTGATTGCATTATAAGAAGGAAAGTTATGGTATCTCGTCGAAATTATATTACCATCGCGATCATGTTTCTGATCCTGTTTTTTATGTTTCAGTTCACAGGCGTGATGAAAGACCGGTTAAATGAATATGGTGTGAATGAATACGAGATGAGTGCGCAGACGGATCTGAATGCACAGGATGCGTTCGATGCGGAGGCGGCGCATGCTTCCTCTACGCAGAAGGTGGTCTATATCGGAGCACAGGATGCGGATGAGAGGGAAGTTGTGTATTGGTGGTGCATGTACAGCAAGCGCGCTTTTTCCGCATGTACGTCGCTGGAAGATTGCACATTCACGGAAGGAAACGAACCGGATGTGATCGTATTGGATGGACGGCTTGTGAAGACGGAGGAGGATGTTGCGCTTCTGACGAAGTGGAACAAGGTGGGCATTGAT
>CAVHWG010000146.1:13664-15275 GCA_963639645.1 Firmicutes bacterium TM09-10
CTACCGCGTGCTTCAGGACGATGTGCAGCTGACGGGAATGCATCTGTTTGACGGCTTTCTGCTCGGCGGAGAGGCGATCTACGAGGCGAAGGATGCCGAGGAAGAGGAGCTTCGTCAGGATATGAATGTCACGATTCCGTGGTATGTGACCGGAGCCGGCACGAAGACCTACATGGTCGGTTTGATCTCCGATGACGTCTATAAGGAAAACATGACCGATCAGCTGCGCGCCGCGTATGCGACAATGGATGAAAATTCCGTGGAGAACATGGTTCTTCCGGCGGTCATCTGGCGCCACGGCATGACAGATGCGAGCGTGTTCTGTGTGAACGGCGATTTCTTATCCGATATTTCCGGCGTGGGTGTCCTTGAATCGATGGTGGCGGAGGCCAACACCTACGACATCTATCCGGTCGTCAATGCACAGAATTTTGTTGTGGCGAATTTCCCGGCATTTGTGTCGGAAAATGAGGAGGAGATGCAGCTTTTGTACAGCCAGTCGGCATCTGCCGTATATAAAGAAGTGATCTGGCCGTCGCTCTCGGCGCTCAATACGCGCACGAAGATGAAGATGACCTGCATGATCTCGCCGCAGTTTGATTATGAAGATAACATTGAGCCGGATGGCAGCAATGTAACATATTATTTGAAACTCCTGAAAGAGGAACACAATGAAGTCGGACTCAGCGGCACATCGACCTCGCAGCTGGCGGTCGGCGAAAAGCTTGCGATCGATGCGGATTTCTGGAAGAAAAATGCGCCAAAGTATGCATTCCGGTCCCTGTATCTGAGCAATTCCGCGCAGAAGGAAACGATCTCCGATCAGAAGAAATCCTCTCTTCGTACACTTGTTGTGGACGGAGAGAATGCCACGGCACCGCTTGTATCGTACGATACGAACGAACTGACGGAGCAGCGCGTGACGAGCGGCGGGGAGACGCATACGTTTCGGGATGATTTCAACCTGAAGAGTATGGAGACGGCTTTAGCTTATTCGAATATTACACTGGATCTGTTTAAAGTGACCTATCCGGATTCGGATGAGGATTCGTGGCAGAATCTGATGAAGAAGATCTCCGCCAATGTGGCGACTTACTGGAAGGATTACGAGTCGTTCGAGCAGACAACGCTCTCGACCGCGGATCTGCGGATCCGAAGATTTCTGGCTTTGGACTATACGCAGGAGCGCAAGGACGATACGATCTATGTATCGATCGACCATTTCGATGAGGCAGCGTGGTTTCTGCTGCGGCTCAACGGCGAGGATCTGGATTCGGTAAAAGGCGGTGAGTACGTGCAGATCGAGGAAGGTGTATACCTGATCGAAGCGCAGGAGGCAAATGTTTCCATTCAGGTAAAGCCGCGCGATGAGGTATATTACAATAGCCAGAAGAAACAGGGAGGTTGACCATGAGAATTTGTATCGTAGCAGAAGGCTGCTATCCATATATGGTGGGCGGTGTGTCGAGCTGGGTGCACAGCATGATCAAGCAGTTCCCGGATTATGATTTTATCATCCTCGCGATCGTGGCGAACCGCTCATTCCGTGGCAAGTTCAAATACGAGCTGCCGGAGAATGTGCTTGAGGTGCATGAACTGTACCTTGAGGAC
>CAVHWG010000146.1:15285-23433 GCA_963639645.1 Firmicutes bacterium TM09-10
CTGTGACTGGATCGGCGATTACGGTAAGAACAAAGGCATGATCAAACTCAGCAACAATGAGTATGACGCAGTCAAAAGCCTGCTCCTCAATCAGAATGTGGATTGGGAGACGCTGGTACATCTTTTTTCGGAGAAAAAGTTCTCTCTCAATCAATTTCTGATGGGTGAGGATTTCTTCCAGGCGGTGCTGGAGTGCTATCAGATCCGCTATCCGGAAATCCTGTTTTCGGATTTCCTGTGGACGATGCGCTCGATGTATCTACCGCTTTTTCACACACTGAAAATGGAGCTGCCGAAGGCGGATCTCTACCACTGCGTTGCGACCGGTTATGCGGGCGTGCTCGGCAGTATGGCGAAGATCAAGTATGGCAGCAAGCTTCTGATCTCGGAGCATGGAATCTATACCCGTGAGCGTGAGGAGGAGCTGATCCGCGCCAAGTGGGTGGAAGGTGTCTACAAGAACATCTGGATCGAGCAGTTCCGCAAGATGTCGAAGCTGGCATATGACAAAGCGGATCTCGTGACAAGCCTGTATGCACATGCGCAGGAGCTGCAGATCGAGCTCGGCTGTCCGGTCGAGAAGACGCAGATCACACCGAACGGTGTGGACGAGACACGGTTCGTGGATCTGGTACGACCGGATTTCATGGATCCGAATCAGGTGCACATCGGAGCGGTGCTTCGTGTGACACCGATCAAGGATGTGAAGACGATGCTCCGTGCCTTTGCCTATGCGAAGGAGAAGGTGCCGAACCTGAAACTGTGGGTGATGGGACCGACGGATGAGGACGAGGAATATGCGAATGAATGCTTTGAACTTGTCAAGCTGCTCGGTATCGATGGTGTGGAATTTACGGGGCGTATCAACGTCACCGATTATATGGGCGGACTGGATATGACGATCCTGACAAGTATCAGTGAGGGCCAGCCGCTGACGATTTTGGAGAGCTATGCGGCACATATCCCTGTGATCGCAACGGATGTCGGCAACTGCCGCGGCCTGATCTACGGGGAGGGCGACGATTTCGGCGCTGCCGGAATCCTGACACATATCATGAACGTGTCGGAGATCGCAGATGCGATGGTGCAGATGGCCAAAAGCAGGGAACTTCGCGAACAGATGGGCGAGGCCGGCTACAAACGTCTGATGTATAAATACAGAGTGTCGGATATGAGGCAGACGTATCACGACATCTACTGGCATTTTGAGGATATAGATTGGTAAGGAGCGAATCGAAAGATGGCTGGAATTGGTGTAAAACTTCAGAAAATTTTTGATAAGAAATCCATCGCAGCGCATTTGGTCGGATTTGTCTACAGTACGATCTCAACGGTTGCGCCGATGTTCGTTGTCATCGGCAATATCATGCTCATGAGCTATGTGCTCGGGTACGATACGCTTGGTTACGCGAGACGCGGCCTTTTCTCGGGAACGATACTGTATATCTTCATCTTCTCGCTGCTGACCGCCGCGCCGTTTAACGCGGTGCTGTCGCGCTATATGTCGGACGTGATCTATGAGGAGCGATATGACAATATCCTGTCGTGCTACTATCTGGGACTGATCTTAAATGTTGTGTTCAGCTGCCTGTTCGGTATCCCGTTCTGCGTGTGGGAATACGTGGTCGGAGGTGTGCATCTCCTGTTCGTGTTCACCGGCTTCTGCGGATATATTTCGCTCGTGCTCGTGTTCTACTCGATGCTGTACCTGTCGGTCTGTAAGGATTATCAGAAGATCTCGTTCTATTTCCTGCTTGGAATGGTGTTTGCGTTTCTGATGTCGCTTTTTCTCGTGTGGGGCTGTCATCGCGACATCGCGTACAGCATGCTGCTCGCTCTGACCTGCGGATTCTTCCTGACGGCGGTGCTCGAGGCGGCGACAATCAAGCGGTATTTTAAGAAGAACAGCAACTGCTACAAAGAGGTGTTCGATTATTTCAGGAAATACTGGCAGCTTGTGGCGGTCAATTTCCTGTATACACTGGGACTTTACGTGCATAATTTTGTGTTCTGGAACACGGATCTGCGCATGGTCGTGGCCAAAAGCTTTGTCTACGCGCCGACGTACGATCTGGCAACCTGTATCGCGATGTTTACGAATATTTCGGCGACGATCATCTTTATCTCCCGCGTGGAGATGCACTTCCATGGGCGCTACAGGGCGTACTCGGAGGCGGTCACCGGCGGGCGCTGGCGCGATATTAAAAATGCCAAGAACCGCATGTTCCGGCAGCTTGCGGCGGAACTTTTAAATCTGGTGCGTATCCAGTTCATCATCACGGTTGTCGTGTATCTGCTCTGTGTGATCATCCTGCCGTCCTACGGTTTTGGCGGAGCGGTTCTGCAGATCTATCCGTGTCTGGCGGTCGGATACTTTATACTGTTTCTGTTTTATGCAGAGATCATCTTTCTGTACTATTTTAACGATACGAGCGGCGCGCTGCTTGCGACCGTGACATTCTGCCTGTTCACGTTCCTCGGAACGCTGGTGTCCTCCCACTGGAGCAACATCTGGTACGGCATGGGACTCGTATTCGGAAGCTTTGTCGGATTTACGATCGGATATTTTCGCATTCGCTGGCTGGAGCGGCATCTGGATGCCCACATCTTCTGCAAAGGCGAATTGTTCCCGTCGAAGAATGCAAAGATGCCTCCTTCGCGGGTATATAAGAGGGAACCACAAAAGAAACGGAAGGGGAAAAATGCATGGTAACAATATTTCGAACATTGATGATAGCAACCGGAATTGTATTTTTGCTGTGGGATTTCTATTCCTACGCAAGACAGAAATTGAATGAGAATATGGGATTGATCTGGGCGTTCGTATCGATCGCACTGATCATAACGGGAGCGGTTCCTGCACTCTCCTCAGGCGTGAGCGAATGGCTGCTCATCTGCCTGTTCATCATCTGTCTTCTGCTTTTGTTCCTGCTTTTCAAGGTGACGAAAGCGGTGTCGGTTCTGACAATGAAAAATCAGGAGCTGGCGATGCAGGTATCACTGCTGAATCAGGAAAATGAAAAAATTTTACATCAACTGGGGATTTTGAGTGATGAGAAAGAAGATACTGTTCGTCATTAACACATTCAGCCGCGCGGGTGCGGAGACGGCGCTGCTCGATCTGCTGCGCAAGCTAGAAGAGGTTGATCGCGAAACAGAAGAAAAGAAATATGATATCTCACTCTTTGTGCTGATGGGGCAGGGCGAACTTGCCTCCCAGCTTCCGGAGAGTGTGCATTTGATAAATAAAGATTACAGTATGGAATCGGTCTTGGAGCCGCGCGGCAAGCGCCATATGGTCACAACGGTGCTGAAAGCGCTGCTTCGCAGGGGCAACGGCTTTCGCCTCGCAGGCTATATGATGCGGGCGTATCGGCAGATGCGCAGCAAAGGCCTCGTCCGCTGGGACAAGATCCTGTGGCGGGCGCTCTCGGATGGTGCCGAGAGGCTGGATGAGACCTATGATCTGGCAATCGCCTTCCTGGAGGGCGGATCCGCGTACTACGTTGCCGATCATGTCAGGGCGAAGAAGAAGGCGGCGTTTATACACATCGATTACGAGAAAGCGGGTTATTCCAGGGAGCTGGATCGTGACTGTTATGTGAAATATGATGCACTCTTCCCGATCGGGGAACAGGTGCGCAGGCAATTTGAGAAAGTATATCCGGAATGTGCGGATCGCACGCACATCTTCCACAATGTGATCAATGTGGATAAGATTCGTGTGCGGGCACAGGAAAAAGGCGGATTTTCCGATAGATATGATGGAGTTCGAATTCTGACCGTCGGGCGGCTGGCGGAGCAGAAAGCGTATCCGGTGGCAATCGAGGCGATGCACCTTTTAAAACAGCAGGGGGTGAAAGCCCGTTGGTATGTGCTCGGTGAGGGGCCGGAGCGCGAAAAGCTGGAGCAGCAGATCCGTGAGGATGGTTTGCAGGAAGATTTTCTTCTTCTGGGAGCTACAGATAATCCGTATCCGTATTTTGTGCAGACGGATATCTACGTGCATGCGACCGGATTTGAGGGCAAAAGTATCGCAATTCAGGAGGCACAGATTCTTGGATGTCCGATCGTTGTATCCGATATCAACTGGGAGCAGATAGAGGATGGCAAGGATGGACTGATCTGTGCGCTGGATGCCCAAGATGTTGCGCAGGTGGTGCGCAGTCTGGTGGATGATCCGGACAAACGCACGAGGATGGGGCAGGCTGCGTTGCAGAAGACGGTCAGTTTTACAGAAGATATCCGAATGCTGGATGGATTACTGGCGGATAAATAAGAGGAGTATATATGGGAGAGAAGAAACAAAAGGACTTGTTGATCATTATGCCTGCGTATAATGAGGAAAAGAATATCGTACCGGTGCTCGAGAAGCTGGAACAACCGGAAATCACGGAGATTGCGGATGTCCTTGTCATGAACGATGCGTCTTCGGACTCGACGAACTGGGTGGCAAAATCGCACGGGCACACACTGGTCACGCATGTCTTCAACCTGGGATACGGAAGTGCGCTGCAGCTCGGCTACAAATACGCGATCCGCAGAAAGTACAAGTATGTGATCCAGATGGATGCGGACGGACAGCATGATGTGTGCAACATTCCGAAATTGTACGAGCGGCTGCAGAAACAGGATGTGGATGGAAGATATCCGGATATCGTACTTGGATCGCGTTTTATGGAGGGCAGTTCGAGTTTTCATGTATCCGTTGCGAAGAAGATCGCGTATGCGCTGTTTCGCATGCTGATCCGGCTTTTTACTGGAAGGAAGATTGCGGATCCGACGACTGGACTTCAGGGATTGAGTCGCAAGGCGGTTCTGTACTATTCAAAATATAAGCATTTTGATGACTGTTATCCGGATGCCAACATGATCATCCAGATGATCCTTCTCGGTTTCAAAGTCGAGGAGATTCCGGCGGTCATGCATGCCCGCACAGAGGGCAAAAGCATGCATGCGGGACTCAAGCCGATCCTGTACATGTTCCGCATGATGTTCTCAATTTTTGCGGTGGTATTCCGCATCAGGGTATTGAAGATCGATGTGGGAGCAGGTGAGATGGATGACTCGACAGGCAAAGGATACTAAGATTGTATTTCACAGCGCGCCGCTTGCACCGCTTACAGGGGATTACGTCAGTCCGGGCAGAGGCTGGTATCATATCTATACATTCCAGCCGGACAGGCAGGATGAGGAGCAGCTTCGGTGGCTTCCGTTTGAGGAGAAGGAGACGCTCGTGCTTCTTCGACTGGATATCGGTGCTTTCCGCGGGAAAACGATCGATGAGGAGACGCTTGCCTTTGTCGGACGCATCCTGACGCGTTTTGCGGAAGCGGGCAAGGACATTATCCTGCGTATCCTATACGACATTGACGGAAAAGGCATGGTGCATGAGCCAGCGTCGTTCGGTCTCGTGTGTGAGCATATGCAAAGTCTTGGGAAAATTGTGGCAGAGCATGCAGATGAGATCCTGTTGGTGCAGGGGCTGTTTGTCGGAAGCTGGGGTGAGATGCATGATTCCAAGTTCCTGGATCCGGCGGAGATCCGTGACCTGTGGCAGACCTGGAATACGGCAACAGAAGGTAAGATACCGCTTGCGGTGCGTAAGCCGGTTTACGCGAGGATGATCGGCAGGAACACAGACATCGGTTTGTACGATGATGCAATGCTGACCGATGAGACACATATGGGAACATTTGGCGTCCGGACGCGCAGGGAGGCTTGTGAACTGGAGAGCTGGCGCGCGGAGGACGAATATTCGTTTATTCATAAACAGATGAACCGGGTGCCGGTCGGCGGCGAAGTGATCGGCGGCGGGACGATGGACAGCGAGGCGATCATTAAGGAGCTTCGGAGACTTTCGGTCACGTATCTGAACAGCATTTATCATCCGGATATATTGGCGCGGTGGAAGGAACTTCCGGCGCCTGATGGAGGAAACCTCTATCAGTATGTGGGAGATCACATGGGCTATCGACTGGTTGTGCGCGAGGTGAAAATGCGCAGAGGACAGCTCGTGATCGCGATGGAGAATGAGGGTTTTGCGCCATTGTATGAGGCGGTGAAGCTTCGGCTGGTCGCGACAGATCCGCAGAAACACCGGCACAGTATCAGGCTTGCGTTCGACTTAAGAACGTTGCAGCCGGGGGGAAAAAAGAAGTTTGTTGTGGATAATATAGAGGAATTGCACGCGGAGCGTGGATATCGCCTGTATTTGCAGGCGGTGAGAAAACAGGATGGGGGAACGATCTGTTTTGCCAATGAGGGGGCTGGCGGTAAGTTGTGGATTGGAAACTTAGAGTAGAGGTGCGAAGATGCAGGAAATCATTGATTTTGTGATGCCGTGGGTAGATGGCAGTGATCCTGCGTGGCAGGCGGAACGCGATGCGCGCGCGAAGCAGGTCGGCAAAATGGATAACTGCGATAACCGTAATGAACGGTATCGCGATTGGGACAATTTAAAATACTGGTTTCGCGGTGTGGAAAAATTCGCGCCGTGGGTGCATAAGATTTATTTCGTGACATGGGGACATGCGCCGGAGTGGTTGGATGTGGATCATCCGAAGTTAGAGATCGTGCGGCATGAGGATTATATTCCGAAGAAATACTTGCCGACGTTTAATTCACACACGATCGAGTGGAATCTTTATCGGATCAAGGGATTGTCCGAGAATTTTGTGTATTTTAATGATGATATGTTTGTTCTCCGCCCGGTTCAGCCAGACGATTTCTTTCAGAATGGAAAACCAAAAGATATGTTGGCATTACAACCGGTTGTTGCAAATGCAGACGATTCGGTTATGCCATATATTTATTTGAATAACAGCATGGTGCTTGCAAAATATTTTGACAAGCGGTCCAATATGAGAAAGCAGAAGAACGCGTATTGGCATATTGGATATCCGCTTATGTATTTTGGTTACAATATGTTGGAGATGGCATTCCCGAGATTTACCGGATTTTGCACCGTGCACGGACCAGCTCCGCTGCAATGCGGGACATATCGGTTATTGTGGGAGAAAGAAGAAGCTTTATTGGATGCAACATGCAGTCATCCGTTTCGTGATGCCAAAGATGTAAGTCAGTATCTGATCCGTGAATGGCAGAAACTGAGTGGGAATTTTATACCGACAAATGTTTCAAAACTGTGTCATTATTTTGATGTGGATGATTCCAATCAGAAACTGATCGATACAATTCGAAATCAGAAGTCCAAAGTGGTTTGTATCAATGACAGTAATCATCCATTTGACTTCGAGAAAGCCAAGGATCAGGTAGATCATGCATTAGCATGTGTATTGCCTGAGAAAAGTTCGTTTGAAAAGTAAGAGATAAAAAGATTTTAGAAGGAGAGACGCTGCGATGCAGGAGAAAAGTAGAACTGAATATTCCGCAATCAATACGACCGTAGCGATCATCTCCAGAATGGTTGCAATCCTTATGGGATTTGTGACGCGAGTGGTATTCACCCATACATTGAGTGAAAGTTATGTTGGAATAAATGGTCTGTTTACAGATATTTTAAATGTGCTTTCCCTTACGGAGCTTGGTGTCGGTACAGCAATCACATATGCTTTGTACCGTCCGATTGCACTGAAGGACACGCGCAGGCAGCAGATATTGATGCGCATGTATCGTACATTTTATCACGCAACCGCAATTGTGGTGGCTGTTATCGGGCTTGCATTGATTCCGTTTATGGATGTGTTAATGAAGAATCGACCGGAAGTAGATCATCTGATCCTGATCTATCTGCTGTATCTGGCTAATTCGGTACTATCATATCTGTTGGTATATAAACGGACTTTGATCGATGCACATCAGATGAATTATCTGACTCTGATGTATCAGACTGCATTCCTGGTGGTTCAGGATGTGTGTCAAATCATTGTTTTGGTGACAACGCACAATTTTATTTTATTCCTTGTTATTTATATTGTAATTACGCTTCTTAATAATTTGCTTGTTTCCTGGAAAGCGGATCAGCTTTTCCCGTTTTTGAGGGAAACGTGTAAAGAGAAGCTGCCTCCGGAAGAACGGCATGACATTTTTCAAAATATCAAGGCGATGCTGATGCATAAACTTGGAAATGTTGTTGTAAACAATACCGACAATCTGATTATTTCCTCATTTGTCGGTGTTATAACG
>CAVHWG010000146.1:23443-27003 GCA_963639645.1 Firmicutes bacterium TM09-10
TGGAGTATATTCCAATTATTATCTGCTGATCGGGTCGGTTCGTCAGGTTATTGATCAGGTATTTTATGGCATAACCGCAAGTGTGGGAAATCTGGGTGCGACCGAGAGTCGAGAGCGGATTCGGGATGTATTTGAAATTTCATTTTTTATTGGTCAGTGGTTGTATGGCTTCGCGGCAATCTGTCTCTATGAATTGTTGAATCCGTTTGTGGAGATTGCGTTTGGAAGCAATTATGTGTTTACGAGAGATATTGTCTTGATCCTGAGCATTAATTTCTTTATCAACGGAACGCGCAGAGCGGTGCTCACATTCCGTGATTCCATGGGATTGTTCTGGTTTGACCGTTACAAGGCGCTTGTGGAAGCCGCACTTAATCTGGTGATTTCCATCGTATTGGTCAAGATGTGTGGAACGCTTGGTGTATTTCTGGGAACACTGGCAAGTACACTTCTGACTTCGGTGTGGGTAGAACCGTATGTGCTTTATCGGCAACGTTTGCAGCGTTCGCCGGCAAAGTTTTATCTGCAATATGTAATTTATGTCGCGATTATGGCGATTATATGGGTCCTGACGGATCGCATTTGTCGTTGTGTGAGTGGAAATCTCTGGGGTGTATTATTTATACGGCTGCTGATCTGCGTGGTTGTGCCGAATGTATTGCTGCTGCTTGTTTATTTTAGAAAGAGAGAGTTTATAAGACTGCGAAAACGCGCAACAAAGATGTTGGAGCAAAGGAGGGGGAAGTTTGAAACAACTGTTAAATAAGGAACAATTGGAACTGTGTCATCTGCTTTCTCTGGCGCTTCATGATCAGAAGTTAGAGCAGTTGAATCCGGATGTGGATTATATGTGTGTGGTAACTTATGCGAAAAGTCATAAAGTAACGCCTTTTTTACATCCGGTACTCGAAGATCAGGATTTGCCGGAAAATGCATGGAGCATTGTGGATTGCACGGGAGAGCAGGCCGTCCGTCAGAGCTACCGTCTGCTCATGCTCAGCCGATATGTGATCGAACTGTTGAAAAAACATGATATCGATGCAATTCTGCTTAAGGGGAGCGGTACGGCAGCGTGGTATCCGGTGCCGGAACTGCGCAAGTCGGGCGATGTGGATCTGTTGCTGCGGGATGAGGGCCAAACGCGAAAAGCATTGGCGCTTCTCAATGAGAAAGGCTTTAAGATGACGGAAGACCAGCTTGCACACCATCATATTGTGTGTGAGAGTCCGGATCATATTTCTATTGAGCTTCATATGTCACTCGCGGAGCCGTTTGATAATGAGAAGACGAATCAGTTTCTTGCCGAGTGCCAGGAGGAATATTTTGAACATCGTCGTACGGTCGATTCCATGGGGGTAACTTTTGAGTTGGCATCGGACGGGTATCACGCTTTCTATTTGCTGCTTCATATGCTGCAGCATTATGTGAGAGCTGGATTTGGTATTAAATTACTTTGCGATTGGGTGGTATTCTGGGAGTCGGACGTATCGGATGAGGAGAAAGCGAATTTCCTCCGATTGGTACAGGGAAGTGGAACGCTTGGATTTGCCGGAATGATGACGCAGGTCTGTGTGCGGTATTTCGGCTTGCGGCAAGATAAAGTTACATTTCTTTTGCAGGCATATGAGGCATCCGCGCCGAAGAAGACCCCGGATTTAACAGAAGAATTGATGGCGGAAATTTTTGAGGCGGAAGAATTCGGTCATTCGAGCAGCGACCGCATGGTGGTTTTAAGGGGAACAAAACTGACGGATTATATCCGGGAATTTCATCACCAGATGAAACTGAGATATCCGAAGGCCGGCAGGATCGTTGTATTGTATCCGGCACTTTGGGTTATGACATTATGTGGATTTCTACATCGCAATCGGACCCTGCGCAAGGTGTCCAGCAGAGAAATCTTGAAGAAAGCAAAGAAGCGCAGTCAGCTCACGGAGCAGATGCGGCTTTTTCAGTAGTTCGAAAGGTGGATTTATAAACATGGTATATTGGGCCGTGGAATATGGCAAAGTATTAATTGCATATATCGCACTCATGTACATATGGCCGTCGGTCGTATTTCGCAAGTATCTTGCGCCCAAAAGCAGAACCTATCGTTTCGCATTCTGCTCGACGGTGCAGGTCGTGATCGTGAATACGGTCGTGCTGTCTCTCGGATTGGTACATCTTCTGAACCGGTGGACGGTGATACTGGTGTTTTATGGTGTGTTATTGCTTTCCCTTTTGTGGAAACGGAAGTTTACAGGAGATGGGATGAACCAGATTCGTCAGGTTCTTGTTGGAACGAGAGGCGTTAAGCTTTTCCTGATGCAGGGATTTTCATCGGTAGGGCATTTTGTAAAGTTGCATGTAAAATCTTTATGGCGCTCTATGAAGGGGAGAAAGATCGAATATCTGGCGCTGAGTGTAATTGTAATCTATGGAATGATTTATTTTTCTTACGGAACATTTGTTGACCATTCCTTTGGATTCGGTGATATGTATACGCATCATTCATGGATCTATGGTTTGCTCGAAGGAAAGATTTTTTCAGCGGGAATTTATCCGGAAGCCATGCATTGCTTTATCTATGCCATGCGGCAGCTGTTTGGTGTTCGTGTGTACAGCTGTCTGCTTTTTGTCGCAGGAATTCATGTGAGCACGCTTTTACTTGCAATCTATTGTTTCTTAAAAGAAGTATTAAAGTCACGTTATACATCATTGCTGATTATGGCAGCATTTCTTGTGCTTGACCTGATGTGTATTGATGAAATTTTCAGTATGTCGCGTCTGCAGTGGACACTTCCGCAGGAGTTCGCACTCTATACGCAGTTTTTGTGTGCACTGTATCTTGTACGTTATCTGCGTGCTGAGCGCAATCCACGTAAGGAGAACGGCAAGAGAAAACTTGTTGTGTGGGATGAGAATTTGTTTTTGTTTATGATGGCACTTGCAGCATCATTTGCAATCCATTTCTATGTTACAATTATGGCATTTTTCCTGTGTGCATCGTTTGCTGTATTCTTGTTGCATCGAATTTTCAGACGTGGTAATTTCCGTTCGCTCGTTGCTGCGGTTCTGGCTGGTGTATTCATTGCTGCGGCTCCGATGGGACTTGCGTTTGCGACAGGCATACAGTTTCAAGGATCCCTGAATTGGGCACTTAACGTTATGACGGGTAAGGATACAAAGGAAGGACGAACGCAGCAGGCGGAAGAAATTCTCAGTACGCAGGAAGAGGAGTCTCCGGCAGTTTTGCCGGAAGAAACTGAGACGGTGCAAAATACACAACAGCCCGGCAATTCGGTAACACCGACGCAACCAGTGCAAAGCAGTGTGTCGTTTACAGAAAAATTGCAAAGGCTTGCCGGTAGATTGCGCAATACCGCGGAGAAAAAGGGCGAAGGGCTTTATTCCTATGGATATGCAACTTTATACGGAGAGGAGCGAGCAACCTGGATTCTGCGGTTTACAGCATTATCTGCATGTGCAGGTATTGTGTGCTGCTTGTTGGCATTGCTTTTACATAGAAAAGTGAAATTGCATTTTGAGGGATATCTTGGAATTACACTGTCCTCGAT
>CAVHWG010000147.1:0-2485 GCA_963639645.1 Firmicutes bacterium TM09-10
GTGTTATATTCCCTTAAACTTCTAAAAGTATAACATTATCTGTATAAAAAAGCAAAAAAAATCCCATCCTTTTACTAAGTAATTGAAATCGGAGGAATGGAATGATGTCTTCATATAAAGTTGAAATCTGTGGCGTAAACACAGCAAAGCTGCCTGTATTAAAAGACGAGGAAAAGGAGGCATTATTTGAGCGGATCCATGCCGGCGATCAATCCGCACGCCAGACTTATATCGAGGGTAATCTTCGTCTTGTCCTCTCTGTGATCAAACGTTTTCACAACCACAATGAGAATATGGACGATCTGTTTCAGATCGGCTGCATCGGCCTTATGAAAGCCATCGATAACTTCGATGTCACGGTCGGCGTCAAATTTTCGACTTACGCTGTCCCTATGATCGTTGGAGAAATCCGACGCTATCTGCGTGACAACAGCAGCTACCGTATTCCACGCTCACTGCGTGATATCGCATATCACGCAATGCAAGCCAAGGAACACCTCTCCCGCACCTCACAGAAGGAACCAACGCTCGATGAGATATCCGAAGCAAGCGGTATTCCCAAAGAGGACATCGTCTATGCACTTGACGCGATCCAGACTCCACTTAGTCTCTTTGATCCGGTCTACACGGATGGTGGCGACACGCTCTACGTCATGGATCAAATCGCTGACAAGAAAAACAAAGAAGAAAACTGGATTGAAGACCTCTCCTTAAACGATGCACTCGCCCGTCTGAACGACCGCGACGAACGCATCATCAAGCTTCGCTTCTTTGAGGGCAAGACCCAGATTGAGGTCGCCGATGAGATTCATATCTCACAGGCACAGGTATCGCGCCTCGAAAAAAACGCGCTCAAAAACATGTACCAGTATCTGAAAACAGAGGGCGACCGATAATGGTTGCCCTCTAAGAATTTCTTTTGTTTAAGTTTTCTCTAGCGATCCCACTTATCACACAGCGCATTGATCTGATCCGCAAACTTTGCAAGATCCTTGTTTGCCATACCCTGACACTTCTTGATGACTGCGATCAGACGCTCACCGGCGATCATCAGGCGATCAAATACACTTGAGCTTGCACGGTATACGCCCTGCTTCTTCTTCTCGACAAGCTGGCGGTTTCCCTGTGCCGTCTGCTCTCCGGTGATGAGATCATACTCGTCACCACTGTATGGAGCCACAGCCGGGAATCCGACGTCTTTGGTGATGTGCTCAGCGAACTCAACCGCGGTACTCTCCTCACCATGCACAACGAAAACTCTCTTCGGCGGCTTCTCAAAGGATGAAATCCACTCGGTCAGATGATCGCGGTCCGCATGACCGCTGATGCCCGGCAGATTGACGATCGTTGCCTTGACATTGATCTCCTCACCGAACAGTTTTACTTTGTCGACTCCGTTAAGAAGCGAATGTCCGAGCGTTCCCGGAACCTGATATCCGACAAACAGGATCGTCGAATCCGGTCGCCACAGATTATGCTTCAAATGGTGACGGATACGTCCCGCCTCGCACATACCGGACGCCGAAATGATAACCTTGGACTTTGCATTCACATTGATCATCTTTGACTCATCGCTCGTGACCGCAACCCGCAACCCGTCAAACTGGATTGGATTAACTCCTGACTGGATCAGTTCCAGCGCATCATCATTAAAACAGTCCGCCACATTCTTGTTAAAAATATTCGTGGCCTCCACTGCAAGTGGGCTATCAATATAGACCTCAAAATTTTGATACTCCGGAAGCAGCCCTTCCGTCTTGATCCGGCGCATATAGTAAAGCATCTCCTGCGTACGTCCGACGGAGAACGCCGGAATAACCAGATTTCCGCCTTTCGTAAACGTCGCATTCATGACTTTCGCAAGCTCCACCGCATAATCCGGCGGTGCTTCGTGGTTGCGGTTGCCGTACGTCGACTCCATAATGACATAATCCGCATCCTTGACAAACTCCGGATTCTTGATGAGCGGCCGATTATGATTTCCGATATCTCCGGAAAAAGCCAGCTTCACAGTCTTGTCATCCTCTGTTACCCAGATCTCGATTGAAGAGGATCCGAGCAGATGGCCGGCATCAACAAAACGAACCGTCAAACCCTCGCAGATTTCAATCTTGTCATGATACTCACACGCAACGAAATGCTCAAGCACCCCCTGCGCATCTTCCATGTTGTACATCGGCGTCACTTCCGGCTTGCCGGCACGTCTCGCCTTACGGTTTCTCCACTCCGCCTCAAATTCCTGAATGTGTGCGGAATCCTTGAGCATAATATTACAAAGCTCACAGGTTGCTTTCGTTGCAAAAATCTTGCCCCGGAATCCATGATTGTACAGAAGCGGCAAAAGTCCCGAATGATCAATATGTGCATGTGTTACAAACACATAATCGATCGTTGCCGCATTCACCGGGATCTCCTGATTCACATACAGATCCGGTCCCTGCTCCATACCACAGTCCACAAGGAAATGCGTTTCCCCAAACGCAAC
>CAVHWG010000148.1:0-9557 GCA_963639645.1 Firmicutes bacterium TM09-10
TCTCAGGAAGATCTGGAGAAATATTACGATGTATGTTATCAGGCATACAACCGCATTTTCCAGAAAGCAGGTATCCCGGAGGTTGTTACCGTAAAATCTGATTCTGGTATGATGGGCGGCAATGTTTCTCACGAGTACATGCTTCTGACACCGGTTGGAGAGGATTCCATCGTTTTATGTACCGAGTGTGATTACAGAGCCAACATGGAGGCTGCCGAGAATAAAGTGGTCAATGAGAGTACCGGCAATCTTGAAGAATTACAGTGCATCGAGACACCTGAATGCAAGACAATCGAGGATGTATGCAATTTCTTAAAGAGTGATGTGAAGTCTTCCTGCAAGGCGGTTGTATACCAGAGAAATGCAGACGATACGTTCGTTGTCGGATTTGTCCGCGGCGATTATGAGATCAATGAGACAAAGCTCCGCAATCTGGTCGGAGAGGACATCCATCCGGCTGATATTACAGAGGACGCACCTCTGGTAGCCGGTTACATCGGACCTTATCATATTTCCGACAAGGTAACTGTATTCTGTGATGTTTCCTTAAAAGGCATCGATTCCATGGTAGCCGGAGCAAACAAGGAAGGCTATCATTACACAGGACTTAACTTAGAGCGTGATCTCGGTGAGGTTAGCTATGTCGATATCGCAAAAGTAAAAGACGGCGGCATCTGCCCATGCTGCGGTAAGCCAACCATCACGATCAAGAGAGGTATCGAGGTTGGTAACATCTTCCAGCTCGGAACCAAGTATACAAAGTCCATGCATATGCAGTACACCGATGAGAACGGCGAGCTTCAGACTCCGATCATGGGATGCTACGGAATCGGTATCGGACGTATGGCTGCTTCCATCTGTGAGGCACACCATGATGAGTACGGTCCGATCTGGCCAATCTCCATCGCTCCTTGGGAAGTGGAAGTATGCTGTCTGAGAGTGGATGATGAGCAGACAAAGTCTGTTGCGGATCAGATGTATCAGGATCTGCAGAACAGCGATGTTGAAGTTCTCTACGATGACCGTGATATCCGTCCGGGCGCCATGTTCTCCGATGCGGATCTGATCGGTGCACCGATCCGTGTGGTTGTCAGTCCGCGTAACTTGAAGGAAGGTGTGGTCGAGATCACAACAAGAGATAAGGCGGTACAGGAGAAGATTCCGGTAGCCGATGCGCTTGACTTTGTCAAGGATCTGAAAACAAAATTATTTGCAGAGATCGAGGCAAAGGTGGAGCCTTACAAATAAAATGTATAAAAATGCAAAATAGTGATTGACATTTTATCCTCGTTGGAATATTATAGTAACAAGTTAATTGAATGAAGTGAATTCGTTGAGCGAAAGTAAGTACAGCAAGTGATTCTTCACAGAGAGTCAGCGGTTGGTGGAAGCTGATAAGATAGTTTGTCTTGGAATGGGTTCGTGAGAAGTGAGGTGAATGCGAAGAGATTCGCTAGTAGCTGATCCGTTTCCCCACGTTACAGGGGCGAGGATATCGGGACGGTACAGTCTCCGTATCACAGAGGTTGCGTAATTGGTGGCAGATATTTCTAATTCGAAATGTCTGCCTTTTTTAATCCGATGGGAATTTCGGCATCGGGGCAGATCCAAGGAGCAGCGAATAAGGGTGGCACCACGATGATTCGTCCCTGACATAGCAAGAACTGTTATGTCAGGGACTTTTTAATACTTATTTATTTTATAACAGGAGGCAGGAAGCATGAAGAGAAGACTTAGGGTTTACAAGAAGACAGTGAGCATCGTAAATGAGACCGCAACCGCAATGTATGAGAACCTTGTCGGGGATCACAAAGGATTTCTTCTTGAAAGTTATGATAAAAATTATGACCGGTATACGTTCTTCGGAAGAGAGCCGGAAGAGATCATAAGCTCGAGAGGAAACGCTTTGGTCATCGCAAAAAGTGACGGAAGCGAAGAGGTGCGTGTCGGCAATCCGCTCCAGCTTCTGAAAGAATATTACAGTGAGTTTGATATCGTAAAGGACAATGAGGAATTATCGTTCTCCGGCGGACTGGTTGGAAATCTCGGATACGACTTCGTGCGTTACGCGGAAGTGCTTCCGGATGACAATCCGGATGAGATCGGAATCGAGACGATCCAGATGATGCTGATGACAAAATTTATCATGGTCGATCATGTAGCGGAGACACTGACCGGAATCATCCTTGGGGAGGACACCGAAGAAGGCAAAGAGAAGTCGCTGCAGGAAGCTGCGGAGCTGATCGAGAAAGCCAGAAACGGAGCCGATCAGGTAAAACTGAAGAATTTCGCACATGACGGCGTGATTGTAAATCAGTCCGATGATCTCGAACAGTACAGTGCCAAGGTAGAGAAAATCAAGGAATATATTCGCGAGGGACACATCTTCCAGACGGTATTATCCCAGAGGTGGACGGTACAGACCGCACAGAGTGGCTTTGAGTTATACAAGGAACTTCGCGAACTGAATCCTTCCCCGTATCTGTACTATTTCAACTACGGCGATTTCGAAGTGATCGGAAGTTCGCCGGAGATGATCGTAAAGCAACAGGGCAATCGTGTTTATACCTGTCCGATCGCGGGAACGCGTCCGAGAGGTGCCGATGCCGAGGAAGACGCGTTACTTCGCGATGAACTTTTACAGGATGAGAAGGAGCGCGCTGAACATGTGATGCTGGTGGATCTTGCAAGAAACGATATGGGACGCATCAGTGAGTTCGGAACCGTCAAGGTGACACAGTTTATGGAAGTGCAGAATTATTCCCATGTGATGCATATCGTTTCCATGGTCGAGGGAAGAAAAAAAGGCGAGTTTCATCCGCTTGATCTCGTATCTTCCTTCCTTCCGGCGGGAACGCTCAGCGGAGCACCGAAGATCCGTGCGATGGAGATCATCGATGAACTGGAAAATGTCAGAAGAGGATTGTACGGCGGAGCGACCGGATACATTGATTTCTCGGGCGATATGGATTTCTGTATCACGATCCGCACGATGATCAAGAAAGGCGATAAAGTATACCTGCAGGCGGGAGCCGGAATCGTCGCCGATTCCGTTCCGAAGAATGAATATCAGGAATGCTGCAACAAAGTTATGGCACTTGCCAAGACCTTGATCGAGGAGGAAAACTTATGATTTTAATGATTGATAATTACGATTCATTTACTTATAACCTGTATCAGTATGTCGGTATTTTTAATCCGGATATCAAGGTCGTCAGAAACGACAAGATTACGATCGAGGAGATCAAGGCGCTCGATCCGGAGCGTATTTTACTCTCGCCGGGACCGAAAAGCCCGAAAGAAGCCGGGATATGTATGGATGTTGTAAAAGAATTTACCGGAGTAAAGCCGATACTCGGTATCTGTCTCGGACACCAGTGTATCGGTGAGGCGCTCGGCGGAACCGTATCTTATGCAAAGGCGCTTTTTCATGGAAAACAGTCCACGATCGAGCATGACGGAACAAGCATTTTTACCGGAATCGATTCACCGATCAAAGTTGCCCGCTACCATTCGCTGGCGGTACAGCAGGACGATCTGCCGGAGTGCTTGAAGGTTCTGGCGAGAACCGAGGACGGCGAGATCATGGCAATCCGCCACAAGGATTATCCCGTTGTCGGATTGCAGTTCCATCCTGAGTCCATCTACACGGAACACGGCAAACGTATTATTGAGAACTTCGTAAACGGAACGATGTAACGGAGAAATGTTCAACAGGAGGAACGCAATGATTTTAGATGAGATTGTGGAAGCCAAAAGAAAGCGGCTTCCGGAACATAAAAAGAAAATCGATGAGATTGCGATGCGAAGACTTGCGGAGGAGACACCGGCAAGAAGCCGGGATTGTTTTTACAATAACTTAAAAAAGCCCGGAATCTCCATTATCGGAGAGTTTAAGAAAGCTTCGCCGAGTCTTGGCAATATCACAAGCAAGATCGATCTCATGGATCGCATCGAAGATTACAACGCATCGGTGGACGCTATCTCGTGTCTGACCGAGGAGGATTATTTTCACGGCAATGTGGACTATTTAAAACAGATCCGAAGCAAGTCTGATCTTCCGATCCTGCGTAAGGATTTCATGATCGAGGAGTATCAGTTCTATGAGGCGAAAGCAATCGGGGCGGATGCGGTTCTTCTGATCACGGCAATCCTCGATGACGCGCAGATGCACGATTTCTACCAGCTTGCAAGAGAACTGGAACTGGATGTGCTCGTGGAGACACACGATGAGGAAGAAATCGAGCGTGCGATGAAGATCGATCCTCGGATCATCGGTGTGAACAACCGTAACTTAAAGGATTTTACGATTACACTTGAGACAACGAAGCGGCTTCGGAACTTTGTGCCGAAAGACAAAGTCTTTGTTGCGGAGAGCGGTATTATGAACGATGCGGATGTGCAGTTTCTGCGGGAGTGCGATACGGATGCTTTCCTGATCGGACGGGCATTTATGGAATCCGAGAATCCGAAGGCGCTGGCAAAACAATGGAAGGCATTGTAATGGTTCGATTTCGCGGAGAACCGTGATGAAGAAAGAATAGAAAGGGGCATTCGTATATGGAAGTGAAGATATGCGGGCTGACCAATCCGAAAGAAGCCATTTTCTTAAATGAAGCCGGTGCCGATTATGCGGGATTTGTTTTCTTTGCAAAAAGCAAGCGCAATGTCACCATGGAGCAGGCAATAGAGATTCAGAAAGCTTTGCAGCCGCAGATTAAAAAAGTGGCAGTCACGGTGGCACCGGAAACAGATTTTGCAAAGGAGATCGAGGACGCCGGATTTGATATCCTGCAGGTACACAAAGCTTTGGATATAAAAATTCTGGAGAATACCGGCATCCCGATATGGCTTGCGGTCAATATCGCGGATGAGACACAGCTTCAGGAGACAAACGCTTTTTTAGAGTCGCTTCCGGAAGCGTTGGGCAATAAGATTACAGCGATCGTTGTGGACGGCGCCAATTATGGCGGCGGAGAGACGTTTGATTGGGAGAAAAACAATGAGATTCAAAAGCTGCCGGCTTTGGCAAAGCGGAAATTTGTTCTTGCCGGCGGATTAAATGAGACAAATGTGACCGAAGGAATCCGAAGGTTTCAGGCGGATATCGTGGATGTCAGTTCCGGCGTGGAGGGAACCTGCGGCAAGGATCAGAATAAAATCAATGCATTTATAAGAAAGGTGAGAGACTATGAATAAGAAAGCATATTACGGACAGTTTGGCGGCCAGTATGTGGCTGAGTCGCTGATGAACACATTGGAGGAACTGGATGCGGCTTTTGAGGAAGCCATCCATGATCCGAAGTTTATGGAGCAGTATCACTATTATCTGCGCCAGTATGTCGGAAGAGAGACCCCGCTTTACTTTGCGGAGCGTCTGTCGGAAAAATACGGAACGAAGATCTATCTTAAGAGAGAGGATTTAAACCATACCGGAGCACACAAGATCAACAACGTGATCGGCCAGATCCTTCTTGCAAAGAGAATGGGCAAGACAAAAGTGATCGCCGAGACCGGTGCCGGTCAGCACGGTGTGGCGACTGCAACCGGTGCAGCGCTTTTTGATATGGAATGCACAGTCTACATGGGCAAGGAAGATATCGAGCGTCAGAAGCTGAATGTGATGCGTATGGAGATGCTCGGTGCGAAAGTCGTTTCGGTCGAATCCGGAAGTAATACGCTTAAGGATGCGACGAACGAGGCAATCCGTACATGGGCAAAGACTGCGGAGGATACCTTTTATGTTATCGGATCGGCGGTAGGACCGTATCCGTACCCGAAGATGGTAAAGGAGTTCCAAAGCGTGATCAGCCGCGAGGCAAAGCGCCAGCATATGGAAGTGGAAGGAAGAAATCCGGATGTCGTTATGGCATGTGTCGGCGGCGGTTCCAACTCGATCGGAATGTTTGCGGATTTCATCGATGAGAAGGATGTAGAACTGATCGGTGTCGAGGCGGCAGGTCTCGGAATCGAGACCGGAAAACATGCAAGTGCGATGGCACTCGGCGAGCCGGGCGTCTTACACGGCATGAAATCGTATCTGTTACAGGACACGGACGGAAACATTCAGCTTGCACATTCCATCTCTGCCGGACTGGATTATCCGGGCGTAGGACCGGAACACGCTTACCTGCGCGATACAGGGCGTGCACAGTATGTGGCAATCACGGATGTGGAAGCGATGGATGCTTTGATGGAGCTGTGTAAACTGGAGGGAATCATTCCGGCGATCGAGAGTGCACACGCTGTGGCTTATGCGTTCAAGAAAGCAAAAGAGATGACGAAGGATCAGAGCATGATCGTCTGTCTGTCCGGACGAGGCGACAAGGATGTCAACACGATCGCAAGTTATCTTGCCGGTGAAGGATATTTGAATTAGAGATTGTCATATATGAAGCGTCAGCCGGGCGATGCCTCAAAGAGGTATCGCAATTTGCCGAAGGCAATTTTAAATGGGCTGATGTTCAAAGAAGGAGGATTATATAATATGAATCGAATTGAGCAGGCACTTGCCGCATTAAAAGAAAAGAATGAAAAAGCATTTATCACATACATTACCGCAGGTCTTCCGGATTATAACAAGACCAAGGAGATCATCAAGGCACAGGAGAAGGCCGGAACCGACATCATTGAGCTTGGAATTCCGTTTTCCGATCCGGTTGCGGACGGTCCGGTCATTCAGGCGGCTTCCTATGATGCCATCTTAGGCGGAGCGAATCTTGAGAAGACATTTATCTGCATGCAGGAGCTGCGTGCCGAGAATGTACAGATTCCGATCGTCTTTATGATGTATTACAACACGGTTCTTCACTACGGAGTGGAAGCATTTGCCGAAAAATGCAAAGAGTGCGGCGTGGACGGATTGATCATTCCGGATCTGCCGTTTGAGGAGCAGGAAGAGTTACAGAACGCATTAAACGGTGCCGATGAAACCATCCTGATCCAGCTTGTTGCACCGGTATCGGGAGAGCGCATCAAGAAGATTTTGGAGAATGCCAGAGGCTTTGTCTACTGTGTTTCTTCCATGGGTGTTACCGGACAGGAGGCAACGTTCCACAAGGAAGTCATCAAGTATCTTAGCAACGTAAAAGAGGTATCGAAGATTCCGGTTATGATGGGATTCGGAATCCGTACCGCAGAAGATGTGCACCCGATGAAGGATATTATCGATGGTGCGATCGTCGGCTCGCATTTTATCAATCTGATGCGTGAGTCGGATTTTAATGCAGACGTAGCGGCAGAGTACTGCAGCACTTTTAAGAAGGAATTGAACGAATTATAGGAGGAAAATACAATGAAAGAGATTCTCAGTAAATTAGTTGACGGAAATAATTTGACAAAAGAAGAGGCAATGCAGGCGCAGGAGCTGATCCTGACCGGACAGGCAACTCCGGCACAGATCGCATGTTTTCTTACCGCACTTCGTATGAAAGGCGAGACACTGGACGAGATTACCGGTCTGGCAAGCGTTCTGCGCGATAAGGCGCAGACGATCTCTCCGAAAGTTGACAATTATGTTGACTTTGTCGGAACCGGCGGAGACTGCACCTATTCCTTTAACATTTCCACAACGTCCGCATTTGTTGTTGCGGCAGCCGGTGTTCCGGTTGCAAAACACGGAAACCGTTCCATCTCCTCAAAGAGCGGTGCAGGCGATGTCTTAGAAGCGCTCGGTGTTAATATTTCCGCTGATCCGAAAGTGGTAGAACAGTGTGTGGAGGAAGCCGGCATCGGATTTATGTTTGCTCCGCATTTTAACCCGGCGATGAAGTATGTCGGACCGGTCAGAAAAGAGATGGGTATCCGTACCGTATTTAATATTTTAGGACCACTTTCCAATCCGTCCCGTGCGAAGGCGATGCTTGTCGGGGTCTACTCACCGAAGCTTACGGAAGTCATCGCCGGAACCATGATGAATCTCGGTGTCGAGCGAGGATTTGTTGTCAGCGGATGCGATAATATGGATGAGTTCACACTGACCGGACCGAGCACCGTATCCGAAATCAAGGACGGTAAAGTGACAACTTATGAACTGACACCGGAGCAGTTCGGATTCTGTTGCTGTAAGATCGAAGAATTACAGGGCGGCGACGGAACGGTAAATGCGCAGATCACCAGAGATATCCTCTCCGGCAAGGAGCAGGGAGCAAAACGCGACATTGTGCTTTTGAATGCGGGAGCAGCACTCTATATCGGCGGAAAGGCTGACTCGATCAAGGACGGTATCGCTTTGGCGGCACAGACCATTGATTCCGGTAAGGCAGTCGAAGTGTTGGAGCAGCTTGTGAAACTCACAAATGCGTAATTAGTGTCATGATCTGTGTTTTGATCATGAAAAATATAAATTTTTAATTTTGCGATCATCGTGATGGAAAATTGTTAAAAATTAATTGTTAACTTTAAACGCAAAAGGGTTGACAATCAAAGCGCGATGTCATAATATAATCTTCGGAATAAAAAGCATACGAAAGATATGCCAAGGAGGATATTATGAAATTAAACGTTAGAACTATTTGTATGATCGCATTGCTTACAGCGGTAACATCTGTATTATCCATTATGCAGATCCCGACACCATGGGGAGTACCGTTTACTTTACAGACAGCAGCTATGGCATTGAGTGGTTATGTGCTCGGCGCAAAGTACGGCACGGTCTCGACCATCCTTTACATTTTACTTGGAACGATCGGCGTTCCGGTATTTGCCGGAATGTCAGCAGGACCAGGCGTTTTATTCGGAGCAACCGGTGGCTATATTTTCGGATTCATTTTCCTGACATTCTTATGCGGAATCGGAAGAAGTCACATGAAGAAGGGCGCAGCCGGCATCGTATGGCTCGTTGTATTCTCTGCACTCGGACTTGCAGCATGCCATATTTTAGGAATCATTCAGCTTAAGTTTGTCGCAAAGATGACATGGGCAAATGCAGCACTTGTAGGATCTGTGCCATATCTTGCAAAGGATATCGCTTCTATGATCGGGGCTTATATTGTTGCTGCAGCCATTCGTCAGGCATTGAAATCAACCAATATGTTTGATTGGGAGAATAAGAACAAAGCCAATGCCTAATGTGAAAGAATTTCGCGTACATCATATTTTATGTACACAGTTGTATCAGGGATTGGGATACAGCGGTGATTTCTGTATCAACATGACCGCTGTTGTATCGGATCTTCGGGAAAATCCGGATCAGAGTGTGCGGCTCGTAGCCAAAGGTGATGTGATCTGTAAAAACTGTCCGAACCGTGTCGGAACCGATTTTTGTACAAATGGTGACAACCATGTGGCAATCAAGGATCGGAATCTGCTTGCACCGCTTCATCTGGAAGAAGGAGAAATGTACACGTATCGTGAATTGTTACAACATTCCCGTCAGTATCTGACGGAATCCATCTTTACCGCAAGCTGTGCCAACTGCAATTGGTATCGGCAGGGAATCTGTAAATATGAAGATTTCAATAAATAAGAAAATTCGGGTTTGCCGTGATTAGATTTGAGTTTTAATACGGACGATACCGGATTATAGAGTTGTAATAAAAATTAGCAGTAGATTGTTC
>CAVHWG010000149.1:0-12402 GCA_963639645.1 Firmicutes bacterium TM09-10
ATAGTAAAATAGAAAAAATTGACGCGCGGTGTTAGCTTGCAAGTAAGTGCAAGACTTCGCCGCGCGTGATTTATTTTATTACTATGTATTTTTTTATAACAAATTTTAGACTTTCACATCCTACTATAGGGCAAATTTTTGGCGACGCAGATTTTGATTTTCAGCGAACAGACACCGGATTCTCAGAGGAAAGCAAATTGGCAGTGTGAATCTTTGCGTAATCAGGAATTAGAAGAATTTCATAACCGTATATCTCCAATCTACAGACACCGTATGGTCCGATGTCGTAAGGATTGAACGTTAACCAGGTTATGAAATTCATCTGATTCCGTCATACCATCCAAAATCACACTGCCAATTTTTATACCTATTTTGTCCGGTGTCGTCCGCCTTAGAATATGAAAAATCAAAGTCGCCAAACCCGAATTTGCCTTCTATCCTTTGGCGTAACGGGTCAAGAACTGCTTCGTCCTCTCCTCCTGCGGATGATCGATCACCTGATGCGGCTCGCCCTGCTCCACGATTACGCCCTCATCCATGAAGATCACATGATCCGCCACATCTCTGGCAAATGCCATCTCATGGGTGACAATGATCATCGTTGTCTTCTGATCCGCGAGGCTGCGGATGACTTTTAGTACCTCTCCGGTAAGCTCCGGATCGAGCGCAGAAGTCGGCTCATCAAAGCATAAGATGTCGGGTTTTAATGCCAGTGCACGGGCAATCGCAACACGCTGCTGCTGACCGCCGGACAACTGGTGCGGATAATGATCCATACGTTCTGAGAGTCCCATGCGGTCAAGAAGCTGCTTCGCATGCTCCTCGATTCCTGCAAGGATTTCTTTTTTGTTGCGCTTGAAGTCTGGCTGTTCCTGTGCCAGAAGACGCTCCGCAAGCATCACATTCTCCAGTGCCGTATACTGTGGAAACAGATTGAACGACTGGAACACCATGCCGAAATGCAGGCGCTTTTTTCTTAAATCCGCATCCCTGTCACTCTGATTTAACGATGCATCAAACAATACCTCTCCGTTTACCGTGATGGTACCCGAATTCGGTCGCTCCAGAAAATTCAGGCAGCGCAGAAGCGTTGTCTTACCGGAACCGGAGGAACCGATGATGGCAAGTGCGCTTCCCTCTTCCATCGAGAAACTGACATCGCGAAGCACCTGCGTCTTGCCGAAATGCTTCTCAATATGATTTACTTCTAAGATTGCCATGTTCTAAGTCCTCCTACTTGAAATAATCCAGTCTGCGCTCAATATAGTTGAACAGCAGCGTCAGGATTCCGACAAATGCCAGATAAAAGACGCCGGTATAGAACAGTGGCCAGATCACTCCTGCGGATTTCATAAATGAGAAGCCCGCAAACGTCAACTCATATGCTGCGATGATTCGCGCAAGTGACGTATCCTTGACAAGCGTGATGATCTCATTGGACATCGGCGGAACGATGCGCTTGATCATCTGTAACAGCGTAATCTTAAAGAAAATCTGCGTCTTCGTCATACCGAGCACCTGTCCGGCTTCTCTCTGTCCCGCCGGCACGCCTTCAATTCCGCCCTTGAAGATGACAGAAAAGTAACACGCATAATTGATGGCAAAAGCCACAACCGTTGCCGTAATTCGTCCGGCTTCATTTCCACTCCAGATATTGCGTTTCAGCCACATACCCGGTCCGTAAAAAATAATGATCAGCTGCAACATCAGCGGTGTTCCGCGGATCACCCACACAACAAACTGCATCAGATAGCGAAGCGGCTTGAACTTGCTCATCAGCGCGAACGAAAATACCAATCCGAGCGGAAGTGCAAAAATCAATGTAAATATAAAAATTTCAAATGTAGTCGCAAATCCGCTCAGCAGCGTTTGCGTAACAGACCAAAACATCTTCTGTGATTACTCCTTTATTTCTGTGGTTCAACAACAACCTGTGCGTTGTTGCAGTATGCGTTTGTGCATGCCATGGATGAAGTTACTTCATCGGTCAGTGTCATACCGTTCCATACAACATCAATGTTCTTCGAATCAAGCTCCATGATCTTGTTGTCCCAGTCGATAACTACAAACTGTGCCTCAACACCAAGCTTCTCAGCAACGATACGTGCCATATCCGCATCGAATCCAATCCACTCATCGCCATCCTGATAATCCATCGGCTCAAACTCTGTGATACCAACGATCAGTGTTCCTTTATTCTTAATGTATTCAACATCGCTATCCTCGGTTGCCTCGTAAGCCGCATCTTTCTGCTCAACCAGCGCTTCCTGTACACCGTACTTTTCAGCGGTCTCCTTCATCGAACCGTCCGCATAAGTCTCTGCAAATACCTGATTGATATAAGAAGCAAGGTCGGAACCCTTACGGCAGCCTACGCCATACTCCTCGGTTGTCAGTTCATCCGTATGTACCAGATCCGGGTAGCTTGTACCGTCTCCGATCATCGCACCGGCCATCAGAAGATCAATGATCGCCGCATCCGATGTACCGGAAGCAACTTCCATCAATGCATCGGCCTGTGAACCTACCGAATTATATTCAAAGCCTTTCTCCTTGGCAACTGCCTCACCTGCGGAGCCGGCCTCTACTGCATAAACCTTGCTGTCTGCACTGCCTGCGTTCTCGGATGAGGAATCCGTTTTACCGCCGCATGCGACCATGCTCATTGCCATACAACCTACTAATAATAACGATGCAATTTTTCTCTTCATACTATAAATCTCCTTTAAGTCTGTAATCTGCTTTTGTATTGTAGCAAATTATCACACTAAAGTAAAGCGATTTCAAAAAAAGGGGTGAGCCTCTCAGCCCACCCCAAAAATATCGTCCAGCACATTCTTTAACGTATTGGCCGACTCATGAAGACTTGTCACCTCATCCTGATCCAGATCGATCGGCACCTTCGTCTCATATCCGTCCCTGCCGACGATACAAGGCATCGAGAGCACCACATCCGAGATGCCGTACTCGCCGTGCATCATAGTAGAGATCGGCAGGATCGACTTCTCATTCCGCACAATCGCCTCACAGATACGCTTGACCGACATCGCGATACCGTAGTAAGTAGCGCCTTTTCGCTGGATGATTCCGTAAGCACTCTGCTTGACTTCCTCCGCAATGCGCTCCGTTGCCTCGACATGATTGTAATGTCCGCGCATCTCGCAGAATTTGTCGAGCGGCACACCGGATACGTTCGCGCTGCTCCATGCTGCGATCTCACTGTCACCGTGCTCACCGACGATAAAGGCATGTACGCTTCGGCTGTCCACACCGAGATGCTCGCCCAGATGATACTTGAGGCGTGCACTGTCGAGCACCGTTCCGGAACCGATGACACGATTCTCCGGATAGCCCGAAAGTTTGAGCGCCGTATAGGTTAAGATATCAACCGGGTTTGCAACAACAAGCAGGATTCCCTCATAATCGCGGCTTGTGATCTCCGGAATGATCGACTCGAAGATTGCCACATTCTTGTGCACGAGATCCAGTCGCGTCTCATCCGGCTTCTGATTCGCCCCCGCCGTAATCACAATGATCGCCGCATCTGCGATGTCATCGTATCCGCCTGCATAAAGCTTCATCGGCCGGACAAACGGCAGACCATGCGCGATATCACGCGCCTCGCCCTCCGCCTTATCGTGATTGGCATCAATCAGTACCATCTCATTAAAAAGCCCACTCTGCATTAAAGCAAACGCGGAAGCCGATCCGACAAATCCGCATCCGATAATTGCCACTTTACTTGGATTGATCTTTCCCATACGAATTCCTCCCTTGATCCGTACACCGATACATTCGATGCATTTTTTCTTAGTATATCCAAATAGAAGGATTTATGCCAGTGTTCGTTTCATTTTTATCAGTATTTTTTTCTCAAGACGTGATACCGCTACCTGGTTCATACCAAGCGCACGCGCCACCTGTGTCTGCGTCTGCTCCTCGACAAAGCGGAGCCGGATGAGGCGTGCCTCATTCTCATCCAGTTCCTCCATCGCCTGCGTGAGCGCGATCCGATTCAACACAGGCATCTCAAAACGTTCCTTATCTTCAATCTGATCCTCGATCGTCAGCGCACGTGCGTCTTCACTGCCGCCACTTACCGGCTGCGAGATTGATTCTACCTCGTAAGCCGATTCCATCGCCACGATCAGATCCTCACGCGGCAGTCCCGTCCCGGTGCAGAGCTCCTCGATCGTCGGCTCACGGTTTTCTGTCTTTTTTATATTTTCTCTGATAATTGCAATTTTCCTTGCGTATTCTTTTAATCGACGACTCACATGAATCATGTTGTCATCGCGCAGAAAACGCCGGATTTCTCCCATGATCAGCGGAACTGCATACGTCGAGAACGTAAATCCCATTGCCGGATCAAACTTGTCCACCGCTTTGATCAGCCCGATCGCACCGATCTGCACCAGTTCTTCCGCATCCACACCACGGTCTGCAAATCGCTTTGCTACCATATAGACCAGTCCCATATTTTCCTGCACCAGCCCGTCGCGTGCGGTCTTATCCCCCTGTTGTGCCCTCTCAAGAAGTGCTCTCCAAGCTTCTTCCTTTGCAGATGTGCTACTGCTCACAATCCCTTTCTATGTATTTCCACATCACCACTTTCGTTCCTTCTCCCACTGCGGAGCGCACCTCGATCCGATCCATAAACGCTTCCATGAATGCAAATCCCATTCCCGAGCGCTCCAACTGCGGCTTCGTCGTATAAAAAGGCTGCATTGCCTGTCCAACATCACCGATCCCGACGCCTTTGTCCTCCACCGTGACGACCAGCTGCTGTCCGTCACGGTCGCAGATTAAACAGACGCCCTCCTCCTCATTGTCGTAACCGTGTATGATCGCATTTGTGACTGCCTCCGAAACCGCCGTCTTGACATCCGCGATCTGCTCCAGCGTCGGATTCATTTCCGACATGAATGCCGTAACGAGCATTCTCGCAAGCCCTTCATTTTCCGATTTTGCATCAAAGATCACCTGCATATGATTCTGTTGTTCCATATCGTCCCCCTATCTCCTATCCTGCATCGAAGCATTCTCATCCCGCTCATCCATCTCGATGATCTGCGTCAGTCCTGATTTTTCAAACAGCTGCATCGCACGTCCCGACAGATTGGCAGCCCGCACACACCCACCGTGCAGATCCATATTTTTCTTTCTTCCGATGAGTACACCGATTCCCGAACTGTCCATAAATTCCGTTCCGGCAAAATCAAATACCAGCGTGCGGATGTGCCAGGAATCAATGAGGCAATCCACCTCACGACTCATATGCTGTGCCACATGATGATCCACCTCCGCAGGCATCACAATGGTAAGTTTTTCTTCTGTAAGATGATATTGTAGATCCATAGTTAATCCCTCCGTCTTAATTTCCTGTGCAGAAAAAAAGACGCCACCGCATTTCTGCTTTGACGTCTTTGGTAAATCCATATAAAATTCAATCTTATTCGGACTGCGCATCCACATAATTCTGTGAAGTTCTTGCGCGCTCCGTTCCCGGATGATTGTCGATCACATACTGATAGTAAGGCTTTGCAGAATCGAGATCTCCATTTCTGCGGTACGACTGCGCCAGATAATAAGCAGCCGAGCCATCCTGGAAATCCTCTTCTTCATCCACAACCTTCTGCAGATCGGTGATGGCATCCTCATACTTGCCGCGCTGGTAATAGCTGTAACCTTCCTGATACAGCTTCTCCAGGTACTGCGCCCGGACAACATCATTAAGATCATTGTAGATTGTCTTCGCCTTCTTGGACAGATACGAAGTATTAACCTTGTCCAAAGCCTGACCGGCGGTTACCACATCATCCGATGTATATGCAACATAAGCCTTCAACAGCTTCTCGTATGTCTTGATCTGGTCTGCGACTTTCTCATTGTTGTCCGCTTCCTCTTCCAGCTGCGCCTGCAGATCCGAAACCTGCTTCTCGAGATCCTTGATCGTCTGTCCGTTCGTTGAGATCGTATCGCTCGCTTCCAGAATCTGCTGCTTTGCTTCTTCCTTCGCCTGATTCTTCACGTTCGGCACGATCAGAAAAGCCGTCACTGCCGCACCGACAACAAGACCCGTCACAATATAAGCCAAAGTCGCTCCGAGTGAAGATTCCTTGAAGCGCTTCGGCATAATGATCGTCTCGTTGCCGCTCTGGTATGAAATGAGATCATCATCCTTCGGTTTCTTCGATGGGCTCTTCTCCTTCAGCTGTGCATTCACTTCTTTCAGATAACGAAGTGTCGTTGTGTTATTCGCATCGATCCTGCCCGCATTACGCAGAGATTTCTTGGCAAGTTCGAGCTTGCCGTCCTGCAGATAAAGAAGGGCTAAAAGCTGATGTCCCTTGACCAGCTTCGGATTCATGGAAAGAACCTTCTTCAACTGGATGATTGCAAGATCACGGCTGTCCTGCTGGCAATAATGCAGCGCCTGATTGTATTTCTTGATCGTCTGATTGATCGTATCCAGCTGCCCGCGGTTCTTCTGGATCTCATCGAGATACCCGTTCGCAAGATTGCCCTCCGGCTGGTAACTCTGTGAGATCACCCACTCGCTGAGCGCATCTACCGTCTCACCCATCTCGTGATAGACAAGGCCTAGAAGATTTCTGGCATCAATATTGTATTTGTTGAACTTCAGACTGTTCTTCAGGCTCTCCACCGCTCCGGAGAGATTCCTGACACTCGCCTGCTGTAATCCTAAATTATAATAAGAATTGGAGATGCGTCGTACTTTCCAGAAAACAGTCAGATCCGCACCGCAATTCGGGCAACGCTTCGCATTGCCAATATCCTGTCCACATTTATAACAAATCATACAAACCTCTCATCTATATGCAAACGCCTAACGGCCTGCCTTCACGTCACGCAAGATCTCCGCGATAATGTCCGTCACATCGGTCATATCGTGATTATAGATTGCAGACTCTGCTTCTTCCACTTCGAGGCTTGGCTCATAATTCTTTAATTCTTTTTCAAAGTTGATCATCTTTTTCTCCCTGATTCCTGAACATTCCTCTATCTGACTACCTTATTTATTATAATATAGCGCCTTTTGTTTGCAAGCGATTTTCCATAAACTTTTCTAAAATTTTATCGCATGAATCGCGTTCATCCGACAAATGCAACAGGGCAAACAATCGCGATACATGAAACCATGTACCGCGATTACTTACCTGCTTATATCAAATTTCTTACTTCATCTGAGCAAGACGCTCCTCAACCTGCGCCATCATCTGCTCATACTTTGCAAGCTTCTCTTTCTCCTCTGCAACCTTTTCCGGTTTTGCATTGTTTAAGAATTTCTCGTTGGAAAGCATTCCCTTGGAACGTGCAAGCTCCTTGGTCAGGCGATCCTTCTCTTTATTCAGACGCTCCTTCTCCTTCTCGAAATCAACGAGATCCTCGAGCGGAAGATAGATAACAGCTCCCGGAATAACAACGGATACGGCATCCTCACCGATTCCTCTCTTGTCTGCCTGTACGTTGATCTCACTTGCGGAAGCAAGGTTTACATAAACTTCCTTATTCTCATCGAAGATTGCACGAAGCGCAGCATCCTCGGATGTGATGTAAAGCTTTGCCTTGCGTGATGGCGGAACATCCATCTCGGTGCGCACGTTACGGATGCCTTTTACCAGATCCTTGCAGTGCTCGATGGCAGCCTCATCTGCCGGGAAGTTCCACTCATCCTTGTACTCCGGCCACTGAGAAAGCATGATCGTCTCCTCCTCGGACTGGATCGTGCAGAAGATCTCCTCTGTGATAAACGGCATATAAGGATGTAACAGTTTCAATGCGTTGATCAGTACGGTACGAAGTGTCCACAGTGCTGCGTTGGCAGACTTCGGATCCTCGTCCTTCTTATAGGTACGAACCTTGGCAATCTCAATGTACCAGTCACAGAACTCATCCCAGATGAAATCGTAAACTTTCTGTACTGCGATACCAAGCTCGAATTTGTCCATATTCTCGGTTGCGTCCTTGGCAAGTGTGTTAACCTTCGAAAGGATCCACTTGTCAGCAGGATGAAGCTCATCTAATGAAGGCTCGGTAATCTCGGTGTCCTCTAAATTCATCATGATAAAACGCGAAGCATTCCATACTTTGTTTGCAAAGTTACGGGAAGCCTCAACACGCTCCCAGTAGAAACGCATATCGTTACCCGGTGCATTACCGGTGATCAGTGTCAGACGAAGCGCGTCTGCACCATACTTATCGATAACCTCGAGCGGATCAATACCGTTGCCGAGTGACTTACTCATCTTACGTCCCTGCGAATCTCTTACAAGTCCGTGGAAGAGAACCGTGTGGAACGGTGCCTTGCCCATCTGCTCATATCCGGAGAATATCATACGGATTACCCAGAAGAAGATAATGTCGTAACCTGTTACGAGCACATCGTTCGGATAGAAGTAATCAAGATCCTCTGTTTTTTCCGGCCATCCAAGTGTTGAGAACGGCCACAATGCAGATGAGAACCATGTATCCAGTGTATCCGGATCCTGTGTCCAGTGATCCTTGCCGCACTTCGGACATTTGCCCGGCTTATCGATGGATACAACCATCTCACCACAGTCATCACAGTACCATGCCGGGATGCGGTGTCCCCACCAGAGCTGACGGCTGATACACCAGTCGCGGATATTGTCGGTCCAGTTGAAATAGGTCTTGTCCATTCTTGCCGGAAGAAGCTTGATCTCACCATTCTTAACGCCCTCTACAGCCGGCTTGATCATCTCATCCATCTTAACGAACCACTGCTGCTTGATCATCGGCTCAACGGTTGTGTGGCATCTGTCATGCACACCAACATTGTGTGAATGCGGAACGACTTTTACGAGAAGTCCTTCTTTCTCAAGATCGGCAACCAGTGCCTTACGGCACTCATAACGATCCATTCCGGCATACTTTCCGGCTTTCTCGTTCATGGTCGCATCGTCGTTGATAACAACGATCTCCTCTAAGTTATGGCGTTTTCCAACCTCGAAATCGTTCGGGTCATGTGCCGGTGTAATCTTAACGCATCCGGTTCCGAACTCCTTATCAACATACGCATCTGCAATAACCGGGATCTCACGGTCAGTCATCGGAAGCTTTAATGTCTTTCCGATGATGTCCTGATAACGCTCATCATCCGGGTTTACTGCCACAGCGGTATCTCCGAACAAGGTCTCCGGACGTGTAGTTGCGATCTCAACAAATCTTCCCTCTTCGCCGACTACCGGATAGTTGATATGCCAGAAAAAGCCGTTCTGCTCCTCATGCTCAACCTCGGCATCGGAGATGGATGTCTTACATACCGGACACCAGTTAACGATACGGGAACCCTTGTAGATCCATCCCTTGTCATATAATTTGGTAAATACTTCCTGTACGGCATGGGAACATCCCTCATCCATTGTGAAACGCTCTCTCTGCCAGTCAGCGGAAGAACCGAGCTTACGAAGCTGCTTTACGATACGTCCGCCGTACTCTTTTCTCCAGTCCCAGCACTTCTCCAAAAACTCCTCACGGGTGAGGTCTGCCTTGTTGATGCCCTGCTCCTTGAGTGACTGGATAACCTTAACCTCGGTTGCGATAGACGCATGGTCAGTTCCCGGCTGCCACAGTGCATTGTAGCCCTGCATACGCTTGTAACGGATCAGGATATCCTGCATGGTGTTGTCCAAAGCGTGTCCCATGTGGAGCTGTCCTGTGATATTTGGTGGTGGCATAACAATGGTAAACGGCTTCTTGCTGCGGTCTGCTTCTGCATGAAAATAGCCATTGTCCTCCCACTTCTTATAGAGACGATCCTCAATGTCTTTCGGATCATAAGTCTTACTCAATTCTTTGCTCATGATTTCTTCCTTTCTTTTTGTGTGTCTTTCGAAACCAGTCTATAAACTCTTTTCAAACATCATCCCTCGCTCATTTCACAACATCAAACAATTTATTTTGATATCTCGCTCAGGATGACGCCGTGTGATGCATCAAAGATGCACCACATAAAAAGCCCTCCCTGTCATAAGACAGGAAGGGCGAATGATCGCGGTACCACCTTCGTTCGTGCTCAACAAATTTTGAACACCTCAGGTCCGATAACGGGGACTACTCGGGAATGCCTACACAGTGTATCCTTCAGCATCTCAGTTCCAAAGCTACCTTCCACACCACGTTCCGCGGACATCTTCCAGCCGATGAATGTCCTTCTCTATCAGCCGCCCGGTGCGTACTCCTCTTTGTCATCACTTTTGACTATCTTTTATCATGATACTTGCGCGTTGTTTATTTGTCAAGATAAAATCCGTATTTAAACAACAACGGCTTTCCGGCTTCATCGGACAGAAGAAGCCAGAAAGCCGTCTCGTAAGAAGGTGCATATGCATAATTCAAAAGCAAAAATCAACCACTTTTCATTTCTTTATCGATCTGATATTTTTTACTTTTTCCAATAGGATCATGACAAAAACCACACTCACAGCAACCTCGATGCTGCTTATGATCCACTCACATCGAACGATCCAACAGATCAAAACAATACCATCTATTCCGCAAAGGAGAGCGCGTAAACAGTTTCGGTAAATTTTCTTTTCCTGATCTGTCAGCACCTTGTTTTCATTGTCAACCGGTGCCACAAGGAATATTCCGATCTGAGATATCGCAAACACAGCAAATCGGATCACGCTGTAATCTATGCTCCATTTTATTACAAACATCGCAAGTAGATTGATGATCAGCGAGATGACATAACACTGTCCCTGCGTTCTTGCATGATATCCACCGGCATAAGTTCTTATAGGAATAAATGTGATCAGAAATAAGATACTCTCCCACACCATTCCCATAAGGATTCCAATGCATATTGTACTGAGTACATTTATCAATGCTGCAAATAACAAATGCACCCCATACAAATATACTTCCCGATCTGCCGATGGAATGATTTCCATATTCACGAACCTGTTTACCAGTTTGTCAGAGATTTTCATTTATTTTTGCGCAATTTGTCTACTGACTCTGGTAACTTTGGCTGATATGCATAATACACACAGGTACTGTTCGCATTTAAAACTGCCATTCTCTTTGCAGCATTTGCAAATGTCTTATAAATGCATTTCTTCACCTGCTTCACAGAAATCACCTCCCTTGATATTAACTATACTGCGAAATGTCGTTCTGTGCCGTTTGATGTTGAAATTCGTACGTTTTTTGTTGAAACTTAATTTTTTTGTTTTTTAAAATTTCCTGTGAATCAAAAAAATCCTCCCAACCGATCAGATTGGAAGGATAATGGTTATTTTAAATATTTCATCCGTATTTTCGATATCCATAATACCATCGTACTTCTCGACTGCATTCCTTATACTGAGAAGTCCGATTCCATGATTTTCTTTGTCCTTATTCGATGTCTGAAGCTTTCCGTCTTCATAAATAAGATCACCGGTATAAGGATTTGCAACTACAATAACCAGGCACTTCTTATCAAAGCGAATGCTGAGATTTATTTTCCGTTTATCGTCCGGTGATGTTTCGCAGGCATGCATTGCATTGTCAATGAGGTTGCCCAATATCGAACAGACGTCAACCGATGAGACGTTCAGATTCGGCGGAATGTTGTATTGCAGCGAAACCGGTATTCCTGCCTGTTCCGCCTCAAAAACCTTGTAATTTAAGATACTGTCAATATTAACATTGCCGGAATCCGCATAATTCTTTGTCAGCTCATTCACCCCGATCAAAGAATCAATATGCTGATTGACCGCGTTCAGATCACCGCTTTGTGCGATCGCCTGAATTGCGGATAGCTGATTTCTCAGATCATGACGCAGTACACGCATTCCCTCCATGGAGGACTTCATCAATGCGATCTGCTTCTTGTAATATTCGTTCTGCTGTGAAGCAAGAAGCATCTGTGTCTTATTATCCGTCACCCAGATAATGCGGTCGTACAGATAAAAGGTTCCGATATTGACCAGAAGGAGTAACGAGATACAGATCAAAAGCGGAATGGTTCCAAACTTTGCAGAATTAAACATCAAAGTCATAATAACGATCGATGAAACCGGCACCAGCAATACATTAATCCAGTATTCGGTCGGAATATTGATACCTCTTCTGAGATTCCGGAATCCGGACATAAGAAGAACCGTTATAAACGTGAAAATACGTATCAGAAGTATTCCCATTATCGAGGAATACTGACTCTCCTGCAATAAACGAAGATCAAGATATCCATCTAGCAGAACCATCAACATCTCAACACATAACAATGTCAGATAAATGAGCGCCACCACAAGAAAACGCTTTTTCATGGTTGCCCGGTAATTGAAAGTAAGCAACAAAAGCATAAGCAGATTGCTTGCCATCAACGCGAGTGGAATGTAGGAAACCCGATAGACCACCGTACTGATC
>CAVHWG010000150.1:0-5441 GCA_963639645.1 Firmicutes bacterium TM09-10
GTCCGGTGTCGTCCGCCTTAGAATATGAAAAATCAAAGTCGCCAAACCCGAATTTATTTTGCTGAGAGATACTCATCAATACCCTTCGCAGCCGCCTTACCGGCACCCATTGCAAGGATTACGGTAGCTGCACCTGTTACGGCATCTCCACCTGCAAATACTGCAGCCTTGCTGGTTGCACCATTCTCCTCGGAAGCAACGATACACTTGCGACGGTTGGTCTCAAGTCCTGCTGTGGTAGAAGAAATGAGTGGGTTTGGAGAAGTACCGAGTGACATGATAACCGTGTCACAATCCATCTCATACTCAGATCCAGGAATCTCAACCGGGCTTCTTCTTCCGGAAGCATCCGGCTCACCAAGCTCCATCTTGATGATACGAACGCCCTTAACCCAGCCGTTCTCATCAACAAGGATCTCTGTCGGATTCTGAAGGAGATCAAAGATGATTCCCTCTTCTTTTGCGTGATGTACTTCTTCCTTACGAGCCGGAAGTTCTTCCTCACCACGACGATATACGATATGAACCTCAGCGCCGAGACGGAGTGCAGTTCTTGCAGCGTCCATTGCTACGTTACCGCCACCGACAACGACAACTTTCTTTCCTCTTGAGATTGGAGTCTCATATCCGTCCTTGAAGGCCTTCATCAGGTTGTTTCTGGTCAGGAACTCGTTTGCGGAGAATACGCCATTGGCCTGCTCTCCAGGAATTCCCATAAATCTTGGAAGTCCTGCACCGGAACCGATAAATACAGCCTCAAATCCTTCTTCCGCCATCAACTCGTCAATCTTAACAGACTTTCCGATGACAACGTTTGTCTCGATCTTGACGCCGAGAGATTTTACGTTCTCAACTTCCGCAGCAACAACCTTATCCTTTGGAAGACGGAACTCTGGAATACCGTAGCTTAATACACCGCCAGCCATATGAAGCGCCTCAAAAATCGTAACTTCATAGCCAAGCTTTGCAAGATCTCCGGCACAGGTCAGGCCTGCAGGGCCGGAACCGATGACAGCAACTTTATGTCCGTTTGTCTTCTCTGCCTTTTTCGGCTTGATTCCATTCTCTCTTGCCCAATCCGCTACGAAACGCTCAAGCTTACCGATTGCAACCGGCTCACCCTTGATTCCGCGGATACACTTGCCCTCACACTGGCTCTCCTGCGGACATACACGGCCACAGACCGCCGGAAGTGCGGATGACTCTGAGATGATCTGATAAGCAGCCTCAAAGTTACGCTCCTTCACCTGTGCGATAAATGCCGGAATATTGATGGAAACCGGGCATCCCTTCATACACTGGGCATTTTTACAATTTAAGCAACGAGAAGCCTCGGCAACTGCCTCTTCCTCGTTGTATCCATAACATACTTCTTCGAAGTTCGTTGCACGAACCTTAGGCTCCTGCTCACGAACCGGTACTCTTACCATTGCATCCATTATTTGTCACCTCCGCAATGACCACAACCACCGTGGTGGGTGTCGCCTTCTTCATATGCAAGCTTTGCACGGCCTTCTTCTGTCTTGTACTGCTGCTGACGCTTCATTGCCTGATCAAAGTCAACGAGATGTCCGTCGAACTCCGGTCCGTCAACACATGCAAACTTGACTTCTCCGCCAACCATAAGACGGCATGCGCCACACATTCCTGTTCCGTCAACCATGATCGGGTTCATGGAAACGATCGTAGGAATCTCAAGCTTCTTTGTCAGAAGGGTAACAAATTTCATCATGATCATCGGTCCGATGGCTACACATACATCGTAGTGCTTTCCTTCGCCGACCAATGCCTCAAGCTGCTGGCATCCGTTTCCGTGGAATCCGTATGTTCCATCGTCCGTTGTCACATAGACATTGCCTGCTACAGCCTTCATCTCATCGATGTAGAACAGAAGATCCTTCGTTCTTGATCCCATGATAACATCAGCATCGATACCATGCTCATGTAACCACTTTACCTGCGGGTATACCGGCGCGGTACCAAGACCACCGGCGATAAATACGATGTTCTTCTTCTTTGTCTCCTCAAGGTTTGCTTCCTCACAGAGCTCGGAAGGACAACCGAGCGGTCCAACGAAATCTTCCAAAGCGTCACCCTCGTTTAAGCTCATCATACGCTCTGTTCCTGCGCCGATGGTCTGTACAACGATCGTAACGGTCTCCTTTACTCTGTCATAATCACAGATGGTCAGCGGAATACGCTCTCCCACTTCATCTGTCTTTGCGATAATAAACTGTCCCGGCAGACACTCCTTGGCAACACGTGGTGCCTTGATATCCATAAGGATAATATTGTCCGCCAATGTTTCCTTTCGAACGATTGGATACATAATCTTCCTCCTAGTGTTTTCTAATCCCTCGTAATTCTACGCTATTTCAATCATATCGAAAAAGCATATCAATGTCAAAGAATAATTATACATTGTTTCCATAACTACACGTTATGAGAAGTAAACAAGCTCGTCTTCCGGTTTTACTGCTTTCTCAATGGAAATCGGGTACAGTACCGGGCCTTTTCCCTTGTACTCGCGTGCGAACTCGACACGCACCTCAGCGGTAATGTCGATCCAGGACTTGTGCGGGATCTCGTTTTCCTTGTCATATTTACATTTAAATCCGATAAATGTGACATCCTCGATACAGCAGGTCATTGCAAAACGGCCCGGTACGAAAACGCCTTTTTTCAGCTTATCCGGATTGTATACGAGTGCGCGGAACTTGACCTTCTTGTGGTCGTACTTCTTGTAATTTTCCATCGCATCCATATACCAGATCGCATAATCCGCATCGGATAACTCGATGACATCCTGATTGATGTCAAACGGCAGTTCCTCCGGACGCTCATCGATCGTGCCGTCTTTTCTCTCGTAAACGATCTGTGCCTTGCGGTTGATTGCCTTGATGCTGCGGCGGAGATGTCCTCTGTCGGTGTCGTTATCTGTACGATTGAAGATGACAACATCGCTGGAGAATACCTGCTCCTGCATCATCGCACGCATATTGTTCATATACATATCAAACGTGGTGGAATCAACGGTTGCAAGTGACTGCACGATCACCCATCCCTTCGGGAGATCCGCCTCGAGCAGCTTGTCCATTCCCCATGTTCCGTTGTACTCGATAAATACCTGTTCCGGAAGGTAGGAATCCTGAATCTCCTGCAGCTTTTCCGGTGTAAATTCTTCCTCTGAATCAATCGTGACCAGCTTGAAATTGACGGTGGCAAGCTTTGCCTCGTCGTACTCCTTCTCACCATCTTCACACATGATGATGATACCTTTTGCGCCGTCCCCGAACTCATTTTCAAAAAGCGTCTCCTCTACAAGAGAAGTCTTACCGCTGTCCATAAATCCGGTAAACACGTATACTGGAATTTCCTGTGCCATGGTTGCTCCTTTCCTGTTCCATTATGCCAGACCGAATAACTCCTCAAGCTCATGCTCGTGGATCTCGGTACCGATTACTACAATACGTCCGGTGTAATCCGGCTCGCCCTCACGGATCTCATACTCGCCCGGAACCATATCAAAATAGATCCAGCTTCCGTCCGTGCTCTCAACCATCCCCTTGGAACGAAGGATATTGTCAGACTCTACGAAGCCTTTGAGGATCTCCTCGATCTTGGACTTCTCGAACTTGTGCGGAGTCTCCTTGCCCCAGCTCGTAAATACATCATCGGCATGATGGTGATGATGATGCTCGTGATCATGGTCGTGGCATCCGCATGTGCAGTTCTCGCCGTGCTCATGGTGATGCTCGTGTTCTTCGTGGTCGTGATCATGATGGTGTTCATGCTCCTCATGGTCGTGATCGTGATGGTGCTCATGTTCCTCATGGTCATGATCGTGATGGTGCTCATGCTCCTCGTGGTCATGATCGTGATGATGATGCTCATGCTCGTGCTCTTCCTCATCCTGCGCATGACGTGCCTCTGCAAGCACCTTCATCTCAAGGTTGTCCTGTCCTTCCATAACCTTCAGAATCTGCTCGCCGCCGATTGCCTTCCAGTCGGTTGTAATAATGGCAGCATTCGGGTTCAGCTTCTGGATCTGCTTTACGCAGAACTCAAGCTGCTCCGGTGTTGCGTTCTGGGTACGGCTTAAGATAACAGTTGTCGCATACTCGATCTGGTTGTTGAAGAATTCACCGAACGCCTTCATCTGCTTGCTTGCCTTAAGCGCATTGACAACGGTAACCAAAGCGTTGAGCTTGACATCCTGCTCCTTCTCGATATCGATAACCGACTTCATAACATCGGATAACTTGCCGACTCCGGATGGCTCAATCAGGATACGGTCCGGATGATACTTTGTGATCACTTCATTTAAGTTCTTGCCAAAATCACCGACCAGTGAACAGCAGATACATCCGGAGTTCATCTCTGTGATCTGGATTCCTGCGTCTTTCAGAAAGCCGCCATCGATTCCAACCTCTCCGAACTCATTCTCGATCAGAACAATCTGCTCGCCCTGAAATGCCTCATCGATCATCTTCTTAATAAAAGTAGTTTTACCAGCTCCTAAGAATCCTGAAATAATGTCAATCTTTGTCATGATAAATCTCTCCTTTTCTATATTTATTCAGCAGCTATACCAATGGTAAGCTTTGTTCTTTGTAATAATGCACTACAATCTTATATTTTACACGGATTGTCAAGCTTTTGCAAATATAAGATACTTCCAGCAACATTTTTGCAGATTTGCAAAAGATTTCGAATACAAACCTCTACGCGTGCATATGATACAATTTCTCGTACAGCCCTCCCTGCGCCAAAAGTTCTTCGTGTGTTCCCGACTCTGCGATACCGTCCTCTGTCAGCACTAGTATCTTTTCGGCATTCTGGATTGTGGTCAGTCGATGCGCGATCACAAATGTCGTACGGTTTTGGGCAAGCTTTTCCAGCGAATCCTGTACCACTTTCTCGCTCTCATTGTCCAAAGCCGAAGTCGCCTCATCGAAGATCAGAATCGGCGGATTCTTTAAAAATACGCGCGCGATCGAAAGTCGCTGCTTCTGTCCTCCGGAAAGCTTAATGCCACGCTGTCCGATGTCCGTGTCGTATCCATCCGGAAAAGCCATAATAAACTCATGCGCATTCGCATTTTTCGCCGCCTCGATCACTTCCTCGCGCGTTGCACCCGGCTTGCCGTACTGGATATTCTCGAAGATCGTGCCTGCAAACAGATACACATCCTGCTGTACCATTCCGATCTGATCGCGCAGGCTTTTTAACGTCACGCTCCGGATATCTTTTCCATCGATCATAATGCGTCCGCCCGTCACATCATAAAAACGCGGAATCAGCGAACAGAGTGTTGTCTTTCCGGCTCCCGACGAACCGACCAGTGCCATGTACGCGCCCGCCGGAACCTTGAGATTGATGTGGTTCAACACATTTTCCTGATTGTCCTTATACTGGAACGATACATTATCAAACTCGAT
>CAVHWG010000150.1:5451-8073 GCA_963639645.1 Firmicutes bacterium TM09-10
CACCAAGTGGAATGGCATCCGGCGCATCCTCGATATCCGGCTTGATGTTCATGATCTCCTGAAAACGCTCAAATCCGGTATAACCGTTCTGAAACTGCTCCGTGAAATCCACAAGGGTACGGATCGGGTCGGTAAACACTCCGATGTACAGAAGGAACGTCACAAGATCCGTCATATCCACGCGGCCGTGCGCGATCAGCACCGTTCCGACAAGGATCACACTCACCTGGATCAGCGTCGTAAACACGCCGACACCCGCCTGAAAGCTTCCCATATAATGATAACTGTTCTTCTTCGCCACTAAGAATCCGTCGTTTCCGACGCGGAACTTCTCGTTCTCGATATCCTCGTTGGCAAACGATTTTACCACGCGGATTCCCGAAAGATTATCCTCGATCTGCGCATTAATGTCCGCGATCTTCACACGGTTCTCACGGAATGCGCGGCGCATCTTCTTATTTAAAAGATACGCAAACGCGAACATAAACGGCAGCACCGCAAACGCGGCGAGTGCCAGCCAGCCATTGATACCGACAAGAATCACAAACGCACCCGCGATCTTCAATACAGAGAGAATAATGTTCTCCGGTCCGTGGTGCAAAAGCTCCGTGATATCAAACAGATCGGACGTGATACGGCTCATCAACTGTCCGACTTTCGCATCATCGTAGAACGAAAACGACAGCTGCTGCATATGTCCGAACAGCTCCGCACGCATATCATACTCCATCTTCGCGCCCATCACATGTCCGTAATTGCCGATAAAGAACCGGCTGTAACAGTCGATCGCAAGAAGGACCACAAGACCGATTCCGATATAGGTGATCTGTCTTATGATCTCCTCCGACGGCTTATAAATAAGCGTTGAAGTCACATAGCGCACAACGAGCGGAATCGTCAGCGCAACCGCCGCGGAGAGCGTTGCGAAAAACATATCCGCCCAGAATATTTTTAAGTATGGCTTATAGTAGCCCATCATCTTTTTCAGATTTTGATTCATAATTTTCTCGCCTTTCCTTGCAGTTTCCCATGCAGTCATCGTATTTTTGAGCTGTCTAGATATTCTAACAACGATTTTGCGCCTTGTCAAAAACTTATGAAAGTTTTATCATAAAAAGCACATTAGGAGTATCACATCTTAGGATAAGGAGGTTTCACAATGACCGTAAAAGAACAATATAACAAGACTCTGGCCGATACACTGATCCGGAATCTGAAGAAGCGCCAGATGGAAGGATTCTACTGCGCAACCATAGAAGAAGCCAAAGACAAGGCACTCTCCTTCGTTGCTACCGATGCAGCTGTTGCATTCGGCGGTTCCATGACCCTCGAGGAAAGCGGTATCATGGATGCGCTCCGCGCGAAAAGCGACATTCATCTGATCGACCGCAGCAAAGCAAAGACACCGGAAGAGACAAAGCAGATGTACCGCGATGCATTCTCTGCCGATACCTACTTTATGAGTACGAATGCGGTCACACTCAACGGTGAACTCATCAACATTGATGGCAACGGCAACCGTGTCGCCGCTCTCATCTACGGACCGGATCAGGTGATCATCATTGCCGGACTCAATAAAGTTGCAGCAACCGTAGAGGACGGTATCCTCCGTGTCAGAAACCGTGCGACACCGCCGAACTGCATCCGTCTTGACAAAAAGACACCGTGTGCCGCAACCGGACGATGCGCGGACTGCCTCTCACCGGAAGGCATCTGCAACCAGATCGTTGTCACAAGACGAAGCGGCAATCCTGACCGCATCAAAGTCATTCTCGTCGGAGAATCACTCGGATATTAAATTTCAATTTTCGTAAAAAATACCCCTGGGAATCTCCCAGGGGTATTTAAATACATACTAGTTGTATTTTCTTTTTCTAGCAGCTTCAGACTTTTTCTTACGCTTTACGCTTGGCTTCTCGTAATGCTCTCTCTTACGAATCTCCTGCTGGATACCAGCCTTAGCGCAGTTTCTCTTGAAACGACGTAATGCGCTATCTAAAGTCTCGTTTTCTTTTACGATTACACTAGACATTCTACACCTAACCTCCCTCCAGTTGCGTATTGTGCATCAACTGTAAGGTAATCTTAATTGCACTATCGATTATTTTAGCAAATTATCACGATTTGTCAATAGGTTTTGGAAACTTTGATAAATTTTGATAATTTTTTACTTTAACATTCCCTCTAAAGCGCTTGCAGCTTCTGCGATTGCATCCGGAATACCTGCCGGGTTCTTACCGCCGGCCTGTGCCATATTCGGACGTCCGCCGCCACCACCACCGACCTTACCGGCGATCGCCTTAATGAGGTTACCTGCATGTGCTCCCTGCTTCATCGCTGCATCGGTCGCCATAGCGATCAGGCTTACCTTGCCGTCACACTCGGAAGCGATCACAACAACGCCTTCGCCGAGCTTCTCTTTCAACTGGTCACCGAGATCACGCAGTCCGTTCATATCAACGCCCGCAACGCTTGTAGCAAGAAGCTTCACGCCCTTGATCTCCTGTACCTGATCCATAACATCGCCGAGTGCGTCCTTGGCAGCCTTGCTCTTTAAGGATTCATTCTCACTCTGTAATGCCTTAAGTTCGGCAGTCAGATGCTCGAGTCTCTCTGCAAGAT
>CAVHWG010000151.1:0-4411 GCA_963639645.1 Firmicutes bacterium TM09-10
CTCCGGGCAGACACCGATCGGCATACCGGCTTCCATCAGGTTGGTTCCGGTCGCTCCATCCAGGATGATCGGGCCTTTTTCTATAATCAAATGAGCAAATTCTTCTTTTGTCATCATTTTCCTCTCTTTCATGCTGCCGCATCTCAGCTTGAAGTTTCTTACTTTTATCTATATAATAAGTTCAGTTTCAAAGTTTTATTTATAATGTTTTATGATAACGCATAATCAGAAAGGTATCAACATGAAAAATATCAAACTTGTTGCGCTCGACCTCGATGGAACGCTTTTTAACCACGAAAGCCGCATCAGCAGACGCAACCTTGACACGATAAAGAAAGCGACCGAACTCGGCATTGCGGTCGTGATCTCAACCGGACGTCCGCTGAATGGTCTGCCGTTTGACCAGATCAAGGGAAGCGGCATCCGCTACGCGATCACCGCGAACGGCAGCGCGATCTACGAACTTGAGACAAAGAAATGCCTGCGCGAGGAGGCGATGGACGAGGAACTGTTTCTGCCGATCGTCGAATATCTTCTGACAAAAGACATCCACATGGACGCATTCATCGGCGGCAACGGCTACAGCCCACTGCAGTGCGTGAAAAACGGCGAGCGTCTCGTCGTCCCGGAAACCTTAAAGCACTACATCCTGCACACAAGAACGCGCGTGGAGGATCTGCCGAAGTTCATCCGGGACAACCATCTGAAAGTCCAGAAGATGACGCTTAATTTCTATCCGGACGAAAACGGTGTCTTTACCGACCGCGAGGAAGTCAAACGCTTTCTGGAATCCAATCCGAACGTGGCAAGCGTCTGTGGCGGATACAACAATCTGGAGTTCACACGCGCCGATGTCAACAAAGGCGTTGCGCTGCATGCACTCGCCGAAATCCTCTCCATCGATCCGGCAGAGACGATGGCGATCGGTGACACGGAAAACGATCTTGCGATCATCAAGGCTGCCGGAATCGGTGTTGCGATGGGCAATGCCACACCGGCCGTCAGGGATCAGGCTGACTATGTGACCGACGACAACGAATCGGACGGCGTTGCCACCGCCATGGAACATTTTATTCCTGCCTTAAGATCGTAACACTTTGCTTCAGTGCATCCACGCAGGCATCCACGTCGCGTCTGGTCGTATCGCGCCCCATGGTAAAACGCACGCTGCCCGCGGCATAATCCTCCGGCACACGAATCGCCTCGATCACATGCGAGATTCGTGTCTGCCCGGTGTTGCATGCCGATCCTGCGGATGCACAGATTCCCTCCTCTTCAAGTAAAACAAGAAGCGCCGTGGCGTCAATGCCCTCAATGCTGAAATTCACATTGCCCGGCAGACGTTTATACGGATGTCCGTTCAGACGGATGTGCGGAATCTCATGCCGCACGCGCTCCACAAAATAGTTGCGCAGACGCATCAGTTTTCCCCTTGTATACGGCATCTCCTGCGCCGCGATTACAAGTGCCTGTGCCATTCCGACAATCCCAGCCACATTTTCCGTTCCGGCGCGTTTTCCCCGCTCCTGACTTCCACCATGAATAAAGGAAGGAAGATCCTGATTTTTCCGCACATACAGAAAACCTACGCCTTTTGGCCCATGAAACTTGTGCGCACTCGCACTCAGATAATCGACCGGAAGCCGCATCATGGAAAGCGGAATCTGTCCCACCGCCTGCACCGCGTCCGTGTGAAATGCGATACCGCGCGCACGAAGCTGCGCCCCGATATCCGCGATCGGTTCAAGCGTTCCGATCTCATTGTTTCCGGTCATGACCGACACAAGCGTCGTGTCGTCGCGCAGCGCATGCACCACCTCGTCGGTTGCGACCAGTCCATAATCATCCACATCCAGATACGTCACTTCATAACCGAGGTTCTCTAAATACTGGCAGGAGCGCAGCACCGCATGATGCTCGATTTTGGTCGTAATAATGTGCTTTCCGGACTCCTTTTTCTCCCCCGCAACATTTTTGATCACCCAGTTGTCCGACTCGCTGCCACCGGATGTAAAGAAGATTTCCTCCGGCTGTGCATCGATCACCCGCGCGATCTTCGCTCTCGCATCCTCAAGGACATTGTGCATCCGCACGCCCATCTCATAGGAAGTGGACGCGTTGCCGTACTCCTCCCTGAGGTACGGCTCCATCGCCTCACGCACCTCGGGCAGCATATCCGTCGTAGCCGCATGATCCATATAAATTCGACAACTCATATTCCGTGCCCTCTCTTCATACAATAGTTACCAATCTTTACCTTTTGGAGTTTCTCTTGACGTTATCTTCCATCAAAAAAAATCCCCTGATCACCGGTACTCTCCTGATGACCGCCGCCGGTGTCCTCAGCCGAATCATCGGCTTCTTCTATAGAATATTCCTCTCCCGCACGATTGGTGCAGAAGCGCTCGGCATCTATCAGCTGATCGGGCCTGTTTTCAGTCTCTGCTTCGCTCTGACTGCCTCCTCGATCCAGACATCCATCTCCAAATTTGTCGGCGATGCGATCGGTGGCTGCGAGGACTCCCTCTGCGGTGAGAAAAAAGCGCGCGCCTATCTCGTTCTCGGACTCGTTCTCTCCTGCGGTCTGTCCGTCCTCACCGGAATCTTCATGTACTTTAACGCCGACCGGATCGCAATGCGTTTTCTCGGTGAAGCGCGCTGTGCGCCGCTTCTTGTGCTGCTTACCTACTCGCTGCTTCCGTGCTGTATCCACGCCTGCATCAATGGCTACTATTACGGTAGGAAAAATGCGTTCGTCCCGTCCCTCTGCCAGTTGATCGAACAGATTGCACGCGTCGGAAGTGTGTGGATCATTTTCCAGGTCACCACCGAAAAAGGCATTCCCCTGACGGCTTTCCACGCAGTCTGCGGTCTTGTGATCGGCGAGTGTTTCGGACTTCTCGTATCCACGAGCGCTCTTCTTCGGGAAAAACGCCTGCCGCGCGGCTCCTACACAGCAGATTCTGTATGTAACAGAACCATGATGCACGCCTTCCTTGCAATGGCGATCCCACTGACGATCAACCGCCTTGCGATTGCTTTCAGCACAAGCCTTGAGAATCTTCTGATTCCACAGAAACTTCAGCTTTACGGCTATTCGCAGGCGGATGCGCTCAGCGTCTACGGTATCTTAAGCGGTATGACGCTCTCCATCATCCTGTTTCCGTGCGTGCTGACGAACTCGCTGTCCGTCCTGCTCCTTCCGGCGATCTCCGAAGCCAAAGGACGCGCCAACGAAAACCAGATCCGCCGCGCAACGCAAAAAGCAATCCGGTTAGGACTGCTTCTTGGTTTCGCTTTCACGATTCTGTTTTTATTCACCGGGGACATGATCGGAAACAAACTTTTCCACAATGCGCTTGCCGGACGCTTCATCTGCCGCCTCGCGTGGCTTTGTCCGCTCATGTATGTATCGAGTCTGCTCAGCAGTATCCTGCACGGACTCGGCTGCCCGAAACAGGTGCTTTTTGTCAATCTGCTCGCCTGTTTAATTCGCATCGGAATGATCTGGTTTCTTGTGCCGGGTTACGGCATCGGGGCTTATCTGTGGGGACTTCTGCTTTCGCAGGTATTTGCATCGGTCGCATGCATGTGGCTATTGCGAGAATATGTATAGTTTTCGTGCATTGTATTGATATTTTTGTGCATTTAGCGTACAATATAACTATCAAATGAAAGGAGTGATACTATGGCTAAATCTACAACAAGCAATATCAGCATTCGCATGGACAGCGATCTGAAAGCAGCTGCAGAAGCTTTATACGAAGAACTGGGCATGAATCTCAGCACTGCATTCAATATTTTCGTTCGTCAATCTCTGCGTGAAAGAGGAATTCCATTCAAAATCACGGAAGGATCTCCAACCCACGAAACCGTCTCTGCTTTGCTGGAGGCAGAAAGGATTGCAAAAGATCCTAACGTTAAGGGATATCATGACGTGGACACTCTTTTTGCAGACCTTGATTCATGACCAAATACGAAATCAAACACACCACACAATTTAAAAAAGATTACAAACTCGCCAAACGCCGCGGATTAAATATTTCCCTTCTCAAAGATATTATTTCCAAATTAGCCAATGGCGAAACCTTAGACTCAAAGTACAAAGATCATCCTTTAGCCGGTAATTGGATTGGTCACAGAGAATGCCATCTCCAACCGGATTGGCTTCTCATCTATCGTTATGACGATGATGTCCTGGTGCTTACGCTTACCCGCACCGGAAGCCACAGTGATCTATTTAATTTGTAATACAAAAGCCGGAAAGCAAATGCTTCCCGGCTTAAATAATCATATACCCGTAATCGATTATACTCTTGAAAGGTACTCACCTGTTCTTGTATCTATCTTGATGACATCATCCTGCTCTACGAACAGAGGTACATATACAACAGCTCCTGTCTCAACAGTT
>CAVHWG010000152.1:0-6861 GCA_963639645.1 Firmicutes bacterium TM09-10
ACGTGACGGGATCTCACAAGATCACATTTCAGACCGATGTGATGAAAGCGGACGCGGAATATCCATCTTACGATGGAATCGTACTTCCGGGCGGAATGCCGGGAACGACACATCTGATGGAGGATGAGACGGTCAACCGTGTGATCAGAGAATTTGCAGAAAACGGAAAGCTTGTCGCCGCCATCTGTGCAGCACCGAGTGTTCTTGGCAATGCAGGATTGCTTGAGGGTAAGACAGCAACCTGTTATCCGGGCGTGGAAGGAAAGTTGACCGGTGCGAACTTCGTAACCGATTCCGTTGCCAAAGACGGCAACATCATCACAAGCCGCGGCCTTGGCACTGCAATCGATTTTGCAGCAGAGATTGTGGATTATCTCAAGGATCAGGATGCGGCAAACGCGCTGAAGGAGAGCATCGTATACGGCGTATAGTGTTTTATGGGAGCGCCTGCAGGAAAATGATAGCAGAAAGCCCGAAGAGACGTAGGTCTCTCCGGGCTTTTGTGCGTCCTGGGATCCGGACTTATTTCATCTGCTCTTCCTGCTTCATGATCATCTTCTTGACCATCTCTCCACCGATCGAGCCGGCCTGCTTGGAAGTTAAGTCACCATTGTAACCGTCCTTTAAAGGTACTCCAAGCTCGCTTGCTACCTCTTCCTTGAAACGCTTCATCGCTTCCTTTGCCTCCGGAACGGCCATACGTCCGGAATTGTTTGATGAATTTGAAGAATTACTTGCCATAGTTTTTCACCTCCTGAAAATACATTTCGCCAACAGAAATCTGCCGACGTGCGCATGATACTCGGTGAGTCGGCAAATTCCTTTGTCAACCTGCTTTTCTCATGTGCTTGAGTATAGTGTGACCGCAAACGGTCAAATTATGAAGGAAAATGCTTGACAATTATTGGAAGCTGTGTTTTACTTGAACAGTAAACCAAAAATATGAAAGAAAGCGAGGTAAAAAGAATGTTTGGATTTGCACTTTATAAAGATTTGAATAATCTGAGTCATGAAATTACCTCGGTTGTGCATTGTATTTAGTATTTTACTAAGAGAATGTGATAGAATGTGAAGCCTTCGGTGATTTTGTGACGCGTTTTTACGTGGAAACAGAACACCGGGGGCTTTTTTGCGTTCTGCGGAAGCAACCGAGGGGAAGTATGGAATCAAACAATCGTTGAAATGGGTTGCAAAGAATGTTTGATCGCAGAGAGAAAGGGGAATTTAGCGTGAAGAAAATCAGTACATATATGCTGAAATACTGGTACTATTACTTGATCATACTGGTATGTATGCTGCTGGCGATCGGATTGGATATGCTCTATCCGTTGATAACAAAAGAAATTGTAAACAAAGTATTTACGAGCGGAGATCTGACACTTCTGCCGGGACTGCTTGTGGCGATCGCATTGATCGGTGTCGGCCGAAGTGTGTTTGGATACTTTAAGGAATTTACGGCAGATAAGGCCGGTGTGACAATCGGAACCGAGATGCGCAAGGAACTGTTTACGCATATTCAGGGATTGTCGATGGACTATTTCGGCAAGACGAATACCGGAGAACTGATGGCGCGAGTGAAAGATGATGTCGACCATATCATGTATGCGCTCGGCTTCGTCGGAATGCTCGTGGTGCAGGTGGTCATCCATGTGGTGAGCGTGCTGTACTGCATGTTCCATCTGAACTGGAAGCTGACGTTTGTGCCGCTCGTGTTTATGATCGCGTGCGGAACGGTGGCGATCGTCATGGAACGCAAGCTGGATAAGATCTATGAGGATATCAGTGAGGAAAATGCGGAACTGACAACGGTTGCGGAGGAAAATCTTGCAGGCGTGCGCACGGTAAAGGCGTTTGCCCGTGAAAAATATGAGATCGACAAATTTTTATCACACAATAAGCGTTACTACGAGTTGAATATGTCGCAGGCGAAGACACTGGTTCGCTACTACCCGATCTTCTCGTTTGTCGGCATACTGCTTCCGATCGTGATGACCGTGCTTGGCGGTTATCTGGTCATAAAGGGAGAGATGGATCTCGGCTCACTTGTTGCGTATGTGGAATACAGCCGCAACTGCACATGGCCGATGGAAATGCTCGGATGGCTGACCAACGATGTATCGTCGGCAGTCGCATCGAGAAAGAAGATCCGCAAGATCTTCGAGCAGACATCGACCATCCGGGAGGCGGAGCATCCGGTAGTACTTGACGGGGTGAAAGGCGAGATCGCTTTCGCCAATGTTGATTTTGCAATCGACGGAAGTGAGATCCTCTCGGATGTCAGCTTTACGGTTCCGGCGGGAAAGACGCTCGGCATCATGGGCGCGACCGGCTCAGGCAAGTCGTCGATCGTCAATCTGATGCAGCGTTTCTATGATGTGCAGAAGGGAAGCGTTGCGTTAGACGGTGTGGATGTGAAGGATCTGTCATTGAAACAGCTTCGTGAGAATATCGCAGTCGTTATGCAGGACGTGTTCCTGTTCTCGGATACGATCGAGGAGAATATCAAGATGGGACGGCGCGAAACAATGCCGATGGAAGAGATCAAGGCGGCAGCAGCGTACGCGCAGGCAAGTGAATTTATCGAGGATATGGATCAGCAGTATGAGACCGTTGTCGGCGAGCGCGGTGTTGGACTGTCCGGAGGACAGAAACAGCGCATCAGTATCGCACGTGCACTCTCAAAGCACTGTCCGATCCTTGTGATGGATGATTCGACTTCGGCTCTGGATATGGAAACGGAGCATGAGATCCAGAAGATGTTAAACGACATGAATGCGACGACCAAAGTGATCATCGCACATCGCATTTCGGCGGTCCGCCATGCGGATGAGATCATCTATCTGGAGGACGGCAGGATCGCGGAGCGCGGAACGCACGAGGAACTGCTCGCGAAGAAGGGACTGTACTACAACACTTACATGGCGCAGTACGGAGCAGTATTGAGCGAACAGACCAATCTTGGTGTGCAGCCGGTTCCGGCAATGTTATAATTACTGGGAGGTGAGAATATGGCAGTCAACTCTTATCGAGAAGACGAACATATGGAGAATTCGGATAAGAAGAAAATCGTTATCCGATTGTTTTCCTATTTAAACAATTATAAAAAAGGCGTGATCGCTGTGCTGCTTTGCATGGCCGTCACGGTAGCAATACAGCTTGTAAATCCGCTTCTGATCGAGGAAGCGATTGATCAGCATATTGCGGTGGGCGATTACCGGGGACTTATGGAGATCGGAATCTTCGCGGCGGTGCTCAACATCGTGTTCCTGATCATGGTCAAGGTGCGTATGTATGTGATGTCAAAGATTTCCAACGATGTGCTGATGGTGATCCGGCAGGAACTGTACGAACACATTCAGACACTGTCCTTTTCGTTTTTCGACAGCAGACCGACCGGCAAAATCCTGGCGCGTATCATCGGGGATGTCAATTCCCTGAAGGAAGTGCTGACCAATGCGGTCACAACACTGATTCCGGACTTTATCACGGTTGTCGGTGTCGTTGTGATCATGGCGATTAAAGATCTGCCGCTGACACTGGCGGCATTGTGTACGATCCCGTTGATGATCGCAGCAGTGTTCTTTATCCAGACGACCGCGCACAAGCGCTGGCAGATCTTCCGTAAGAAATCTTCGAACCTGAATGCTTTCGTTCATGAGGATATTGCGGGAATGAATGTTGTGCAGAGCTTTTCTGCGGAGGAGGAAACACGCAAATCGTTTCAGGAACTGGCGGGCGAACATCGCGATTCGTTTATCAGTGCGTGTGCGCGTGCCGATATGTTCGGACCGGTGGTGGATTTCTGCTGGGGCATTGGAACGATGATGCTGTATCTTGTCGGTGTTAAATATCTGGGGGCGCCGCGTGTGTCAGTCGGACTTCTTGTGGCATTCGGAACCTACATTAATATGTTCTGGAACCCGATCATGAATCTGAGTAACTTCTATAATCAGGTGATCACGAACCTGTCGGCAGCAGAACGAATCTTCGATATCATGGACACCCAGCCGGATATCAGGGATCAGTTCGGCGTTGCGGAATTGCCGGATATCGAGGGAACAGTTGAATTTAAAAATGTATCGTTCACTTATGACCGAGGCACACCGGCGGAGACAAAGGTGCTCTCCGATGTCAATTTCACGATCCGTCCAGGTGAGACGATCGCTTTAGTCGGACCGACCGGAGCGGGAAAGACAACGATCGTCAATCTGATCAGCCGCTTCTATGATATCGAGGAGGGAACGATCCTGATCGATGGATATGATCTGACGAAGGTATCGATCGAGAGCCTGCGCCGCCAGATGGGCGTTATGACGCAGGATAACTTCATCTTCCACGGAACGATCCGTGAGAATATCCTGTACGGAAAAATGGATGCGACCGAGGAGGAGATGATCGCTGCAGCGAAAGCGGTCAATGCGCATGACTTCATTATGAAGATGGAGAACGGTTATGATACCGTGCTCAAGGAGCGCGGTGCAGGCCTGTCGATCGGACAGCGTCAGCTGATCGCATTTGCAAGAACCATGATCTCCGATCCGCGGATCCTGATTCTTGATGAGGCAACCTCGAGTATCGATACGCATACCGAGATTCTGGTGCAGCAGGGCATCGAGGCACTTCTTGCTGGACGCACAAGCTTTGTGATTGCGCATCGTCTGTCCACGATCCAGAATGCAGATCGTATCTTTGTGATCAACGACGGCGGCATCGAGGAACAGGGCACACCGCAGCAGCTTCTTGAACAAAAAGGCAAGTATTACGATCTGTATATGGCGCAGTTTGCCGCAATATAAGAGTAAAAAATGTATGTGCAAATAGAACAAATTAGATAGGATAAAATTGGTAAAAGAGTATACCGATGCCACAAAAATACAAAAAAGAACAAAATTTGTTTTATCTTTCTTGTTTATCTGTCGATATTATGTTATATTAAAAACAAAATAAGAGGGTAATTTAGAAGAGGTAAGCATAATATGAACGGAAAATATGTAAAGCCAATGCTTTTCGCAAGCAAGATATCTGGAGAGGGAGTATACCTTGCTAGCGGAAGCGGCGCAGTCACAGTCGAATGTGTATATACAGGAAATAAGTGGGATACAAACCCGCAGTACATTGTTAGGTTCGTGAATCTTCCAAAGTCGTCTGGAGAGAAGCCACAGCAGGCGGATGCGGTATTGCGTGTTGAAGGTGCTAACGTTTCGGATATTTCTGTTCGGTATGGTGGAACCGCAACACTGAACGGCAATATGATTAATTTACATTTGGATTATTACGGCAATGATATGTATATTATATTGACATGTGATAAATTGGGATGCACAGTAACTGTAGCGTAAAATGAAGAGTAAGAAGTGGACGAAAGTTCACTTCTTATTTTTTATCCAAGAAAGATTTCGAATTTCTAGCCATACAAATTTTTCCGATCTACAGGATCTGGGACAATACGTATCTACCCAAATCCGGCGATCCTGTAGAACCTTGCGCAAAAATAAACGGGAGCGATTCATCGAATCACTCCCGTTTATTCTGCTCTGTGCATCGGATTAACCTCTCATCAGGTAATCCATGATCTTTCTGGAATCCTCTGCCTCGTGAGCGATGATCTCAAGCTCCGGGATCGTAGCTGCGGATTCAAAGATGGTTGATAAAGAAACAAGCTGACATAACTTAGACTTTAAGTTTAAGCGGTCTCCATCGGCTGTAACCAGCTCGACCTGTCCCTTGCAGCTGTCGATCACCTTTAAGAACTCCTGCGGATCCTGAATGTTCATTACCTTCATAATGCATCTTCCTTTCATACTTACCTAACATCAGTTGCTGAATTTATCATAGCATCGCGTTTAAAACACTGTCAATACAATACAAGTATATCGTATTATAAAGTTGTATTGCTGAAAACTGCCGCAAAACAAGAAAAACCATAAAAACGCACAAAACGACAATGAAACAAGAAAAAAATAAGCGGTTAACTCGTCAAAATAGACAAATTGACATAAAATTAACAAAAATTAGTGAGTAAATTGCAATATGACAATACAACTTTGCAAGAAAAAATGGTTGTATTTTATTGCGCCGAAAAGCAGGTAGTAATATAATCAAGACATCAAATAAATACGTTCACGTATGTGTAAAGGGAGGATAACGTATGAAGAAAATTTTGAAGAAGGTAACAGCCGCTATTTTAGCAGCAACAATGGTAGTTGGTATGACAGCCTGTGGATCAGGCGGAACTTCATCTACACAGGGAGGATCGGCAAGCAGCTCATCCGACAAGATCAAGATCGGTGTTTCCATCTGGTCATCAACCGATGTACTTGGATCTCAGTGTAAGAAGATTCTTGATGAGGCAGCTAAAGCATTGGACGTAGAAGTCCAGTACGTAGACCAGGGACATGTTTCCGAGAAGGTTACTGCTTCTGTTGAGCAGCTTGCAGCAGCAGGATGCCAGGGAATCATCATCTGTAACTCATCTGATACAGAGATGACATCCGCAATCAAGACATGTAATGATAATAAAGTATATCTTGCACAGTTCTTCCGTGTAATCAGCGAAGAGAACAGTGCAGATATCTATCAGGCAGCTACAGATTCCGATTACTATATCGGTGCTGTACATGAGGATGAGCCTGCAAACGGTGAGGAACTCGTAAACATCCTTTTAAACAAGGGTGATCGTAACATCGGTCTTATCGGCTGGGAGCAGGGTGATGCTACATGGCTCGGAAGATGGGAAGGTTACAAAGCAGGCGTTGACAAGTGGAACGAAGAGCATCCGGATGATCAGGCAACTCTTTCTGAGCCACAGTACGCAGGAACAACTTCTGAAGGTGGTTCAAAGGCAGCAGAGGCTCTTATGGC
>CAVHWG010000153.1:0-5902 GCA_963639645.1 Firmicutes bacterium TM09-10
GATGGTGCACACGATCCTTTCGCGCCGCACGCTCACCTCATAGTCGTGCATTTTTCAGGCAATTTTCGGGGCGCTTGCCGGGGCAGTCTTTGCCCGGCGTTTGCCCCGATTACGGAATGTGTAGCGATAGCTTACCGTACCGGATAACCGAACGAAAACTTAACCGAGTGAATTTTTAAGTAGCAGGGTCACAGGTTTTGGGTAAACTCGATTTTAGACAGAATTGCTGAATTTCCCAGCGGTGCGCGTTTCCCTTAATTTTTGTGTACGACAACGTTTGAACCATTCCGCGGCGGTGTTCGCCAGACACAGATGCGCTCGCGATTTTTAGCCTGCCTAAATGGACGTCCTCAGGAAGTCGCTATGAGCCGCCGCGACCAAACTCGCTTCGTGTTTATTGGAACGCCACCACGCTGTGTTGCTCACAAACATGTGGTCCAGCGGCGGCACGTTTCCTTCGAACGTCCATTAAGGCAGACACAAAATCACTCGGACGCAGTCTGTGTCCCGGCGAACAGCCGCCTTCGGAATTGTCCAAACTTTGGCGGACAGAAATCATAGAAAAAGGGAAACGCGCATTGCGGGAAATTCCCAATTCTGGATAACTAGAGTTTACCGAAAACCTGCGAGTCTGCGACAAAAATTCGCCGGTTTCAGATAAGTATGAGCGGTTATCCGATAAGGTAAGCTATCGCTCCTAATTTTGAGATCAGGGGCAAACGGAATGAGAAAGACCGCCCGGCAAGAGGGCGAATATAACAGAAAAAATAGAGGAAAAGGAGGTGAGAGTGTGGCGTACGCGAATGTGATCGTGGACATCTCGCTGGATAAATTGGATAAGACGTTTCAGTATCGGATCCCGGAAGGGATGGAGGATTTGATACAGCAGGGCGTGCAGGTTGACATCCCGTTCGGGAGCCGCACTCTGACCGGCTGCGTCATCGAAGTCACGGATGAGCCGGAGTTCGATGTCGCGAAAATAAAGAATCTGATAGGTGTTCATAAAGGAAGTATCCCGATTGAATCGCAGCTGATCGCACTGGCGGGATGGATGCGAAAGAATTACGGTTCGACGATGAACCAGGCATTAAAGACTGTACTGCCAATCAAGAAGCAGACGAAGCAGATCGAAAAGAGGAGTGTAAAGCTTGGCATTCCAAGGGACGAGGCGATACAGAAACTTGCACTTTTCGAGACGAAACATTATACTGCCAAAGCGAGACTGCTGCGCGAACTGATTCGGGAAGAACAGATCGATTATGCCATCGTGACGCAGAAACTGAACGTGTCATCGGCAACGATCAAAGGCATGTCCGAGCAGGGTATCGTGCTGATCGAGTCCTCGACAAGCTACCGGAATCCGGTGGCACATCTGTCACAGAATGAGTATCGGCTGAGGCTGAACGAGGAGCAGCAGAGCGTGGTCGATGAGGTCGTAAGCGACTGGGATGCGGGAAGGCGGCAGACCTATCTGCTCAAAGGCGTGACCGGAAGCGGCAAGACCGAAGTGTATATAGAACTGATCGCGCATGTCCTTGCAGAGGGCAGGCAGGTGATCGTATTGATTCCAGAGATCGCGCTCACGTATCAGACCGTGATGCGTTTCTACAATCGGTTCGGAAATCGGGTGTCGATCATGAACTCGAGATTGTCACAGGGCGAGCGTTACGATCAGTTTGAGCGGGCAAAAGCGGGGGATATCGACATTATGATCGGACCACGCTCGGCGCTGTTTACCCCATTTGAGAGGCTTGGACTGATCATTATCGACGAGGAACATGAGACGTCCTATAAGAGTGAGAATGCGCCGCGCTACCATGCGCGAGAGGTCGCAATCGAGCGGGCGCGGATGAATCAGGCGAGCGTCGTGCTCGGCTCGGCAACGCCGTCCGTGGAAAGTTATTATCAGGCGAAAATCGGAAATTATAAATTGCTGGAATTAAAAAAACGTGTGGCGGACAAGGAACTTCCGGAATGCGAAGTGGTTGATCTGCGTGAAGAACTGCGGGAGGGCAACCGTTCGATCCTGAGTACAAGACTGCAGGAATTGATGGAAGAACGGCTTGAAAAAGGCGAGCAGACGATGCTTTTTCTCAATCGAAGAGGCGTATCCGGATTTATTTCATGCAGAGCTTGCGGATATGTGGTAAAATGTCCTCATTGCGATGTATCACTCAGTCAGCATGCCGGTGGCAGGATGGTCTGTCACTACTGCGGCTACGAGGAACCGCAGCCGAAAGTCTGCCCGTCATGCGGCAGTAAGTATCTCGGCGGATTCAAGGCGGGGACACAGAAGATCGAGGCGATGGTGAAGCAACGGTTTCCGCAGGCACGGGTACTGCGTATGGATTACGATACGACGAGGACAAAGGACTCGTACGAGAAGATCCTGCAGGCATTTGCCAACCGGGAGGCGGATATCCTCATCGGAACGCAGATGATCGTCAAGGGACACGACTTTGCAAATGTGACGCTGGTCGGCGTGCTAGCGGCGGACATGTCGCTTAGAGTGGCGGATTTCCACGCATCGGAGCGGACGTTTCAGCTTCTGACGCAGGCAGTCGGACGTGCGGGACGAGGAAAGAAGCCGGGGCAGGCGATCATACAGACCTACGATCCGGAGCATTTTGCGATACAGACGGCAAAAAAGCAGGATTATGAGGCTTTTTACGAGCAGGAGATCGCGTACCGGAGCATGTTAAACTACCCGCCGGTGGCAAATCTGCTGGTCGTGCACTGTATGGGCGAGAATGAGCAGATCGTTGCGCAGACGGCAGAGCTGATCGCACAGAAGGTACAGTCCGCGATTACAAGGAGCGGTAGACGCGTGCTTGTGGTGGGACCGGCGGACGCGACTGTGGCGAAAGTGAATGACGTATATCGCAAGATGGTATATATGAAGGCGGCGGATTATGCAACACTTGTGGCGCTTAAAGATGCGCTCGAACAGTTCGGCAAGAAGACGAACGCCTTTTCCAAGGTAACAATTCAATTTGATTTCAATCCGGCAAGCGGATTTTAGGAGGTAAAAATTATGGCACTTAGAACAATCAGAACACAGGGAGACGAAGTACTTGAGAAAGTATGCCGTCCGATCGCGGAGGTAACACCGAGAATCCGCACACTGGCAGAAGATATGGTAGAGACCATGTACGAGGCGAACGGCGTCGGTCTTGCCGCACCGCAGGTTGGAATCTTAAAGAGACTTGTTGTCATTGATGTCGGCGAGGGACCATTTATCATGATCAATCCGGAGATCTTAGAGAGCTCCGGTGAGCAGACCGGAGACGAGGGCTGCTTAAGCGTTCCGGGCAAGGCGGGAACTGTGACCAGACCGAACTATGTGAAAGCTAAATATTATGATCTGGATATGAACGAGTGCATCGTTGAGGGAACCGAGCTTTTTGCCCGCGCGATGTGCCACGAGTTCGATCACTTAGACGGTCATTTATATGTAGAAAAAGCTGAGGGTCCGCTTCACGAAGTGACGTATGAAGAGGAAGGTGTGGACGAATAATATGAGAGTAATATTTATGGGAACACCGGATTTCGCGGTGGGAACATTCGAGGAGATCATCCGCGCGGGACACGAGGTCGTGCTTGCTGTCACGCAGCCGGATAAGCCGAAGGGAAGAGGCAAAGCGATGCAGTTTCCACCGGTCAAAGAGTGCGCATTAGAACACGATATCGAAGTATTCCAGCCGAAGCGCATCAGGGATGATGCCAATGTGGAATATTTAAAGAAGTACAATGCGGATATTATCATTGTGGCTGCGTTCGGACAGATCCTGCCGAAAAGCATCCTCGATATGCCGCGCTACGGCTGCGTGAATGTGCATGCGTCGCTGCTTCCGAAGTACCGCGGTGCGGCACCAATCCAGTGGGCAGTCATCAACGGCGATGCGATCACCGGCGTGACGACGATGCGCATGGATGTGGGACTTGACACCGGCGATATGATCGCCAAGCGCGAGGTGCGCGTGGCGGAGGACGAGACGGGCGGAAGCTTGTTTGACAAGCTGGCGGACGTAGGTGCAAAGCTCTGTGTCGAGACGATGGATATGCTTGAAAAAGGCACTGCGACTTTCACGCCGCAGAACAATGAGATGAGTACCCACACATCCATGATCACAAAGGAACTCGGCAATATCGACTGGAAGAAGCCGGCGGTAGAGATCGAGCGTCTGATCCGTGGACTTAATCCGTGGCCGAGTGCTTACACACACTTAAACAATAAGACATTCAAGATCTGGAAAGCGAAAGTCGTCGCTGAGGACAGCGAGTATCAGCCGGGCTGTATCGTCCGTGCCGATAAGCATGATCTGATCGTGCAGACCGGAGCCGGACAGCTTGCGTTACTCGAAGTACAGCTTGAGGGCAAAAAGCGCATGGAGGCGGATGCCTTCCTGCGTGGAAATCAGGTGGAAGAAGGAACTTTCTTCGCATAGATTCTGAAAGGAGCTGCTATGTATTTATATTGGGACAGTACCTACATTTTAGTTATTATCGGAGCAATCATCTGTATGATCGCATCCGCAAGAGTGAAGACGACATTCAACAAATATTCGCGTTACCGCAGCATGTCCGGCATGACCGGCGCACAGGCAGCGCAGCGTATATTACAGGCGGCGGGCATTAATGATGTACAGATCCGCCGTGTGTCGGGAAATCTGACCGATCATTACAATCCGGCGAACAAGACACTGAATCTGTCGGAGTCCGTGTGCGATGCAACATCAGTTGCGGCAGTCGGCGTTGCGGCCCATGAGTGCGGACATGCAATCCAGCATGCGAGAGGTTATGTGCCGCTTCGTCTGCGCAGTGCGTTCGTTCCGATCGCCAATTTTGGTTCGATGCTCGCGTGGCCGGTGATCATTATCGGTGCTTTGATGAACAACCGCTCATCCATGATGATCATTGATTTTGGAATCATTCTGTTTTCATTTGCGGTCATCTTCCAGATCATCACACTTCCGGTGGAGTTTGATGCGTCACGAAGAGCGATGATGATGCTGCGTTCGCAGGGAATTCTCGGCGAGAACGAATTAAACGGAACGAGAAAAGTACTGACCGCCGCAGCACTCACCTATGTGGCAAGTGCGGCAGCCGCTATCTTACAGCTGCTTCGAATTATCCTGCTTTTTGGAGGAAGAGACCGTGACTAACAGCACAAATACAAGAGAACTGGCGCTGGATATGCTGCTTGCGATCGACCGCGACGGGCAGTACAGCCACCTCGTGCTCCGCGATGTACTGGACAAATACCAGTATCTGTCGAAGCAGGAGAGAGCCTTCCTCACAAGACTGACGGAGGGCACGATCGAGCGCATGCTGGCGCTCGACTTCGTGATCGATCAGTTTTCGAAAACAAAAGTAAAAAAGATGAAGCCACTCATCCGTGAGCTGATGCGCCTTGGTGTCTATCAGATTATGTATATGGACGGCGTGCCGGATTCCGCTGTGTGCAACGAGGCAGTCAAGCTTGCCAGAAAACGTGGCTTTTCCGGCTTATCCGGCTTTGTGAACGGCGTGTTAAGAAGCGTTGCAAGAGGCTGGAAAGATGTGACATTTCCGAATGAGAGCGTGCGCTATTCTGTTCCGGAGTGGATCATTGACAGCTGGAATGCCGATTACGGCAGGGATGTGACCGAAAAGATGCTGGAGGCATTCATGCAGCCGGCAAAGATCACGGTGCGCACGAATACGCAGAAGTGTACACCGGAAGAGCTAAAGAACCGCCTGACTGAGGAGGGCGTGACCGTAAAGGAAATCGAAGGAATTCCGTATGCGTTTGCTTTGTCCGGATTTGATTATCTGGCGGGACTGGAAAGTTTTCAGGACGGCTGGTTTTATGTGCAGGACATCAGTTCCATGACGGTTGCATATGAGGCGGACCCAAAGA
>CAVHWG010000153.1:5912-21777 GCA_963639645.1 Firmicutes bacterium TM09-10
AAAGAAGGGTGACTATATTATCGATGTCTGCGCGGCACCGGGCGGTAAGAGTTCGCATCTGGCGGAACTGCTCGGCGGAAGCGGAATGGTCGAGGCGAGAGATCTCACGGAGTACAAGGTGGGACTGATCGAGGAGAACATTGCAAGACATGGCTTGAGCAATATGAAAGCGGTGCAGCAGGATGCGACTGTGTTCGACGAGGCATCGATCGAGAAAGCGGATGTGCTGATCTGTGATCTGCCGTGTTCGGGACTCGGTGTGATCGGGCGCAAAAGCGATATCCGCTACAAGATGACGGCGGAGAAAGCGCATGATCTTGCGGTGCTGCAGCAGGAGATGCTGGATACCGTGTGGCCGTATGTGAAGAAGGGCGGCAGGCTGATCTACAGCACCTGCACGATACATAAAGAAGAGAATGAGGACAACGTGGCGTTGTTCTTACAGAAGCATCCACAGTTTACGCTTGTGGAGCAGCGGCAGATCTTCCCGATGGAGGGAAGCGACGGTTTCTTTGTCGCAAAGATGATAAGGAGTATGGATGAGTAACAATAAGATCGATATCAAATCCATGAATTTAGAGCAGCTGACGGAGTTTGTTGCAGGAATCGGCGAGAAGGCATTCCGTGCGAAGCAGCTGTATCAGTGGCTGCATGTCAAGCAGGTTTATGCCTTTTCCGATATGACGAATCTGTCGAAGGCGTTCCGCGAGAAACTGGATGAAGTCAGTTATATTACGGACTTAAAGCAGGAGCAGGTGCAGATCTCGCAGATCGACGGAACGAGAAAATATCTCTTCCTGCTGGAGGACGGCAACGTCATCGAGAGCGTGCTGATGCGCTACAAACACGGCAATTCCGTGTGCATTTCCTCGCAGGTGGGATGCCGGATGGGATGCCGGTTCTGCGCTTCGACGCTCGACGGACTCGTAAGAGGTCTGCGCCCGTCCGAGATGATCGACCAGATCTACAAGATCGGGCAGGACATCGGGGAGCGCATCTCGAATGTGGTTGTGATGGGAACCGGAGAGCCGATGGACAATTACGACAATCTGCTTTCGTTCATCACACTTCTGACGGATGAGAACGGACTGAATATCAGTCAGCGAAACCTGACGGTATCCACCTGCGGCATCGTTCCGCGGATGCGTCAGCTTGCGGATGAAAAGCTGTCGATTACACTGGCATTGTCGCTGCATGCGTCAAACCAGAAGAAGCGTCTCGAACTGATGCCGGTTGCAAACAAGTATGACATCCATGACGTGATTGATGCATGCAAATATTATTTTGACCGGACGGGGCGCAGAGTGACGTTCGAGTACAGTCTGGTCGGGGGCGTCAACGATACGGATGAGGATGCGAGGGAACTCTCACAGCTGATCCACGGCATGAACTGCCATGTCAATCTGATCCCGGTCAATCCGATCAAGGAGCGTGATTATGTGCAGTCCAATGCGGCAGTGATCGCGGCCTTTAAGAATAAGCTGGAGAAAAACGGCATCAATGTGACGGTGCGAAGAGAGATGGGACGCGACATTGACGGCGCGTGCGGACAGCTTCGAAAGCGCTATATCAATGAGAATCAATAATACGTCCGTAAGTAAGCAGGGAAACGCTCTTTCCTTGCTTTTTGCGTTCTTGTATGGTAACATATTCAAAGTATGGAGTAATAGGTTATGACGAGAGAAAGGATGAAACGGATGAATACGTATTCCATTACGGATACCGGTGCATTGCGGGATATGAATCAGGACTATTTCTTCGCATCGGATGATCCTGTTGGAAATCTCCCGAATCTCTATATCGTAGCAGACGGAATGGGGGGACATAAGGCCGGCGATTATGCTTCGCGTTACACAACGCAGCGGATGGTCGCATCGGTGTCCAGAAACCAGGGGGAGGAACCAGTTACAATTTTGCAGGAGGCGATCGCGACTGCCAATAAGCTTCTTATCGGGGAAGCAGCGGAGGACGAAGCCAAGCTCGGTATGGGAACAACGCTTGTTGCGGCTACCATTTTGAATGGAAAGCTTTATGTTGCCAATATCGGAGACAGCAGACTCTATGTGATCAACCGGGATATCAGACAGATTACGAGAGACCACTCGCTGGTTGCAGAGATGGTGCGGATCGGTGAAGTGAATGAAGCGGATGCAAGACAGCACCCGGATAAGAATATAATTACAAGAGCAATCGGAGCAGGCGAGAACGTGCAGGCAGATTTCTTTGAGGTCGATCTGGAAGAGAACGATCGTATTCTGCTTTGTACCGACGGTCTGACCAATATGGTTGAGGATGATGTGATAAAAGATATCGTCCTTGGCAATGCGTCGGTGGAGGAACGGGCGAAACTTTTGGTTTCCACCGCCAATCGCAATGGTGGCAGAGACAACATTACAGTAATGATTATAGAACCATTTTCGTATGAGGTGAAAGCATGTTAACAGTTGGGACGTATTTAGCAGATCGATATGAAATCGTCAGTAAGATCGGTGCAGGCGGAATGTCGGATGTATATAAGGCAAAGGATCATATTTTAGGACGGTTTGTTGCAATCAAGGTGTTGCGCAATGAGTTTTCCGAAGATCGAAGCTTTGTGGCCAAATTCCGTACAGAGGCACAGTCCGCTGCCGGACTTGAGCATCCGAATATCGTCAATATCTACGATGTAGGAAGCGAGGACGGACTCTACTATATTGTTATGGAATATATTGAGGGAATTACCCTTAAGACATATATTGAGAAAAAGGGACAGCTGTCCTTCAAAGAGTCGGTAAGTATTGCAATTCAGGTGGCAAGAGGTATTGAGGCTGCACACAATAAGCAGATCACACACCGTGATATCAAGCCGCAGAATATCATTATCTCTACCGAAGGCAAAGTGAAAGTTACGGATTTCGGTATCGCAAGAGCCGCATCCTCGAACACGATCAGTTCCGATGTGATGGGATCGGTGCACTACTCTTCACCGGAGCAGGCGAGAAACGGTTTCGTGGACGGAAGAAGTGATATCTATTCACTCGGTATCGTGATGTACGAGATGGTGACCGGCCGTGTTCCGTTTGACGGAGATACAACGGTTGCGGTAGCAATCCAGCATCTGCAGGAGGAGATGACACCGCCGAGTACTTACGCGCCGAATCTTCCGGTCAGCATGGAGAAGATCATTTTAAAATGTACACAGAAGAATCCGGACCGCCGTTATCAGACGATCGAGGAACTGTTAAACGATCTGCGCAAGGCACTCGTTAACCCGGATGAGGATTTCGTTGTGATCGCACCTCTTGTCGATAACGGCAAGACCAAGGTGATCAGCGGAGAGGAATTAAAGCAGATCAAGGAGCAGCGCGGTGTGGAACCGGTTGCGGAAGATCCTAAGAATACATCGGATCCGGATGATGAATACGAAGAAGAGGATGAGGAGGATGACGACGAGGAAGAATCCGGTCTGAATCCGAAATTTGATAAAGCGGTAACCATTATGGGAATCGTGATGGCTGCGATCATTGTGATCGTTATCGTATATCTGATCGGAAGCGTATTCGGACTGTTCCGTTTCCATTCGAAGACAGAGGATTCACAGAATACGGAGACACAGACGGAGACGCAGACCGAAACTCAGACGGAGTCACAGACAGAGGTGATGACCGCGGTTGAGAATGTCACCGGCCTCACACAGGAAGAAGCGCAGAATGCGTTAGAGGCACAGAACCTGTATATGTTTGTGATCGCACAGCAGAAATCCGACAAGCCGGAAGGAACGGTAATCGAGCAGGATCCGGTCGGTGGCACACAGGTTGCGGAAGGAACAACGATCAACGTTATTATAGCAGGCAGCGAGAATAAGAGTTATACCGATGACAGTATGACAGATACTGAGCAGAAGGCAATCCCGAGTGTTGTCGGAAGCCTTGAAAAGGATGCGTCAAACACGCTTACCGCTGCAGGCTTTAAGGTTGAGAAATCCTATGAGTACAGTGACAGTGTAGAAGCCGGCAAAGTTATTTCACAGAGCCCAAGTGGCGGCACACAGGCTGCAACAGGAAGCAAGGTAACAATTGTTGTCAGTCAGGGACAGAAATCGGTCAATGTACCAAGCGTTTTGGGTGACAGCGAAGAAAAGGCACAGAATAAATTAAACAATGCAGGACTGAAGGTTGCAATCGAGGAAGCGTACAGCGATTCCGTCGCAGTAGGCAAGGTCATTAAGCAGAGTATCGCAAGCGGTAAGACCGTTCCGGCGGGAACGACCGTAACGATCACGGTAAGCCTTGGTGTTGAGAAAGCCTACTACTCCTTCTCGAAGTCCTACAGTGCGGAAGGTGCGATCGGTGCAAGTTATACTCTGACCGGAAGCGACGGAAAGACGTATGATTCCGGGGAAGTGGACGGTTCGTCCATCACGGTTTCCGCAAGCGATATGTCTTGTGAGTCCGGAACCGTAACGATCACATGGGAGATCGAGACGGTTGACGAAGAGGGCGTATCAAACGGAACAACGACACAGACAGAGACACACAATGTCACTTTCAGTAAGCAATAGAATACCGATGCAGGGAAAGATAGTAAAAGGAATTTCCGGTTTCTACTACGTTCATGTAGCAGGAACCGGAATTTATGAATGTAAAGCAAAAGGAAGTTTCCGCAATCAGAAGATCAAGCCGCTTGTCGGGGATAATGTGGAGATTGCGGTACTTGATGAAGAAAAGAAACTGGGGAACGTGGAGGTGATCCTGCCACGAAAGAATGCACTGATCCGCCCGGCGGTCGCCAACATTGATATGGCGCTCGTCATATTTGCTGCGGCAAAACCGGACCCGAATTTTAATCTGCTGGATCGCTTTCTGTGCATGATGGAATACCAGAATGTTCCGGTGACCATCTGTTTTAACAAGTGCGATCTGGTATCGGAGGATGAACAGGCGCGGCTTCGGGCAATCTATGAGCCGGCAGGATATCCGATCCTGTTCACCAGTGCAAAACAGGATTTCCATGTGGACGAGCTCAGGAAGCTGCTTGCAGGCAAGACAACTTCAGTTGCGGGACCGTCCGGTGTCGGAAAGTCCTCTCTGGTCAACCGGCTGCAGAGCGATGTGAAGATGGAGACCGGAAGTATCAGCAGCAAGATCGACAGAGGAAAGCATACAACGCGGCATTCACAGATTATTCCGATCGATGACCATTCGTATATCATGGATACACCGGGTTTTAGTTCCATGGATGTTCCGGGAATGGAGAAGGAAGATCTCTGGCGCTGTTATCCGGAATTTGTGGAATATGAGCCGAAGTGCCGCTTTATCGGATGCAGTCATATCGGAGAGCCGGACTGCGGCGTAAAAGAAGCCGTGGAAGAGGGATTGATCTCAAAGACGCGGTATGATAATTATGTGCTTCTCTACGAAGAGATGAAGAGTAAGCGTAAGTATTAGGAGGAAACTATGAACTGTTTATCACCTTCCATTTTGTCGGCAGATTTTGCCAGACTTGGTGAGCAGGTGCGCCTGCTGGACGAGGCAGGTGCGGAATATGTGCATATCGATGTGATGGACGGAAGCTTTGTGCCGAGTATTTCGTTCGGATTTCCAATCATGAAATCGATCCGCCCATGTACGGATCGCATTTTTGACGTACATCTGATGATCGAGGAGCCGATCCGTTATATCGATGCGTTTGTGGATGCCGGTGCGGACATCATTACGGTGCATGCAGAGGCCTGTAAGCATCTTGACCGCACGATCGAGGCCATCAAGGAAAGAGGCGTTCTTGTGGGTGTTGCGTTAAATCCTGCGACTCCGATCGAGACGATCCGTTACGTGCTTGCGAAGGTGGATATGGTTCTTATTATGACGGTCAATCCGGGATTCGGTGGACAGAAGCTGATTCCGTATACGCTGGATAAAGTAAGAGAGCTTAAGGCTTTGCTGGACCGGGAACGACGCAAAGTCGATATTGAGGTTGACGGAGGTATCAATCTGGAGAATGTCCATGAGGCGATGGCTGCCGGGGCCAATATTATTGTTGCGGGATCTGCGGTATTTCACGGGGATATTGCAGAGAATGTGACGGGATTTCTTGAAATTATGCAGAAGAATGGACGGGGTTAGACATGAGATTTTTGATCGTATCCGGAGGAGAAGCGACGGATGAATTTGTGGAAAATGTGATAAAAAAAGGCGGATTTGACGTGGTGCTTGCAGCGGATTCCGGAATGGATTTCCTGTATCGCACGAAGATCCTGCCGGATATCATAGTTGGGGATTTTGATTCGGTGGATCCGAAGGTATTGGAGTTCTTCCGGGAACATGAGCAGATCGACATCTGCGTCTTAAATCCGGTCAAGGATGATACGGACACTGAGTTTGCGATCCGCGAGGCAATTCGCCGCGGAGCAACCGAGATTACCATTATCGGCGGAACCGGAACGAGACTTGATCACGTGCTTGGCAATATCAGTCTGCTCGGTATCGGCATTGAGGAGGGGGTTCGCATGGAACTTCTCGATGTACACAACCGCATCCGCATGACCGATCGTCCGGTTGTATTGAAGAAGCGGGAACAGTACGGCAAATATCTGTCGCTGATTCCTTACAGCGGACAGGTGCAGGGGGTTACGCTAAAAGGGGTCAAGTACCCGCTCAGTGATTATACAATGGGAGGCTTTAATTCTCTTGGAATCAGCAATGAGATCGTGGATGACGAGGCAACGATCGAATTGACTTCCGGACAGCTTCTTGTTATTGAGTCACGCGACTGATAATGGGAGGCGGAAACGTCCCGAAAATAAAAAAATGATACAGATCATCAAGAGAGGTTGAGTGAAATCGACCTCTCTTTTGTGCGATTATGCTTGCGGTAAAAAGAAAAATTGTACAATTAAGCACGAATGTGGTACACTATAAGTCGTTGAATCAGAAAAATTATAATTTTTCAAAGGAGAAACAGATATCATGAAACTCGGCATTGTCGGACTCCCGAACGTGGGAAAAAGTACATTATTCAATTCACTGACCAAGGCAGGTGCGTTATCTGCCAACTATCCATTCGCAACGATCGACCCGAATGTGGGAATCGTGTCGGTTCCGGATGACAGAATCGTAAAACTCGGTGAACTTTATCATACGAAGAAAGTGACACCTGCAACGATCGAATTCGTTGATATTGCAGGACTTGTCAAAGGCGCCAGCAAGGGTGAGGGACTCGGAAACCAGTTCCTTGCAAATATCCGTGAGGTAGATGCGATCGTGCATGTGGTACGATGCTTCGAGGACACCAATATCATCCATGTGGATGGATCCGTTGATCCGGCACGTGACATCGAGACGATCAATCTTGAATTAATTTTTTCAGATGTTGAAATTCTTGACCGAAGAATTGCAAAAATCGCAAAGCAGGCAAGAATGGACAAGACACTTGCCAAGGAACTTGAACTGGTAGAGGCAATCAAGTCCCACCTTGAGGATGGCAAGATGGCAAGAACCTTTGAGGTACCGGATGATGATGATGCACAGATCTGGTTCAAGGGTTACAATCTTCTGACTGCTAAGCCTACGATCTACGCAGCAAACGTAGCGGAAGATGATCTGGCAGACGACGGAGCGAGCAATCCGCATGTTGCCAAGGTGCGTGAGATGGCAAAAGAAGAGGGCGCTGAAGTATTCGTAATCTGTGCACAGATCGAGCAGGAACTTGCAGAACTTTCCGATGAGGAGAAGCAGGAATATCTCGATGATCTCGGTGTATCATCCAGCGGACTTGACAAGCTGGTTGCAGCAAGTTACAAGTTACTCGGTCTTATCAGTTTCCTGACAGCAGGAGAGGATGAGTGCCGTGCATGGACGATCAAGGAAGGAACGAAGGCACCGCAGGCTGCCGGCAAGATCCATACGGATTTCGAGCGTGGATTCATCAAGGCAGAGGTTGTTAATTATCAGGATCTTCTCGATAACGGAAGCCTTTCCGCAGCAAGGGAAAAGGGAATTGTCGGAATGGAAGGCAAGGATTATGTAGTGAAAGACGGAGATGTCATTCTTTTCCGTTTCAACGTATAATATCGGACAGGTATTCAAATGTAAGGAATGATTGCAACTATGAGAATAAAAGCATTGGTGGGTGATCATCAATGCTTTTTTCAAAAACGAAGGGGAGCGTTTATGACAGAGCAGCAGTATCAGCACGAGGTTATTGTGCCGGACAAGGGATTTCCGTTTAAACTGTTTCTGTTTGAGGGGTACAACGGAAAATATATCAGAGAGAAACACTGGCACCGGTCGATCGAGATTTTTGCGGTGCAGGAGGGGGAACTGGATTTCATTCTCGACATGACGCACTATCATCTGACAGAAGGACAGTTCATTATCGTCAACAGCAACGAGGTGCATGCGATCCATGCGAACAGGCCGAACCACACGATTGTATTGCAGATTCCGCTGAATCAGTTTGCGTCCTATTTTACGGGTGAGCAGTTTATCTGGTTTTCGCACAGCGAGCGGGCATACGATGAGCAGGTGGCATGCCTGATCTTTCGGATGTACGAAGTGTACCGGATGCAGGCGGACGGATACGATTTTGAAATTTTAAGCATGTTCTATCAACTGTTACATATTCTGGTAAAAAAATACCGGAAGCTGGATGTGCGGGATGAATTGATCAAAAGCAATATGCAGTTGAACCGGCTGGGGGTGATCACATCCTACCTCCAGGATCATTATACGGAAGATATCTCGCTCGAAAAACTGGCGGGAATCTTCGGGTATTCGCCGTCTTATCTGTCGAAAATGTTTGCGCGCTATGCAGGCATCAACTATAAGGATTATCTGCAGAGCATCCGGCTGGAGCATGCGATCAGAGAACTGGAGAATACGGACAAGCAGATCGTGGATATTGCGTTGGAGCATGGTTTCGCAAACAGTAAGGCATTTACCAATCTGTTTCGCAAACGGTATGGAATGGTGACAAGTGAATATCGCAAACAACTTGTTAGGACAAAAAAGTGACATTGGGAAGACAAAGAAAGGCACGTCTCTATGGTTACCGAACTGTTATACTCAAGAAAAATGAGTATTGGGAGGTAATCATGGAGATTTTTTCTGTTAATGACGAGAAATTCCGTAAATACGGTAAAGTTTGGAACCACATCGAATGTGCAAAGCTGATAAAGGGAATGGAGCATACACCACTTCCGGAGGATGTTATTTATGTGCCGTCGGTCGAGGAACTTGAGGCGATCCCGGAGGCTCGTGAATTTCAGAATCGTGTATTCGGCGGTCTTCCGATTCAGATTGGTTACTGCAACGGAAACAACCATAAGTTGAATGCGGTGGAGTATCACCGGAATTCCGAGATCAACATTGCGGTAACGGATATGATCCTTTTACTGGGATGGCTGCCGGATGTAACGGACGAATTTACTTACGACACAGCGAAAATCGAGGCTTTTAAAGTCCCGGCAGGAACCGTTGTGGAGATGTATGAGACAACACTCCACTATGCACCGTGCAACGCTGTGGACGGAGGATTTAAGTGTGTCGTAATTCTTCCAAGAGGAACGAATGCTCCGATTGATTTTGCGTTTGTGCCGGAGGGTGAGGATCGGCTTATGACTGCGAAGAATAAGTGGCTGATCGCGCATGAGGATGCTGAGATCAAGGATGCATTTAATGGATTAAGAGGAGAAAATATATCACTTTAATAACGTTTGCGGGTGCGATTACTTGTCCTTTGATAGAAAAAAAGCTATAATGATAGAAAGCTTTTTGGGAGAGGGTAAAGTTATATGAAAAAGAGAATCGTGTCATCGCTGCTTATGGCTGTGTTGTTGATTGGGCTGGGAGGCTACTCTTACCATGTTCAGTATATGCAGAAAAAAGAAGTTAAACATTTTACTGCTTTTTTCAGTGTTACGGGTAGATCTCTGGGGCTGCACAATGATATAAAAGAAATCATTGCGGACGAGATCGGAGCGGATTGCGAGGAGAGCTGGCTGGTTGGACAATCCAAGGAAGAGGCGCTCAATTCCTATATTGCTTCCGGAGAATATCCTGATTTTATTCTCGGAGAGAAAGTATTACTGGAGGCAGACGCTTTGATTCCAATTGATGAATATTGGAATGATTATCCCAATATTAGAAATTATCTTTCAGATGAACAATGGGAACGCTTCCGACAGGAGGACGGTCATATTTATTGGATTCCACAGTTTTGTGTGTCGCAGGGAGAGAATGTTGAAGTGACGCACACGGGAGAAGCATTCTGGATACAGACACGTGTCTTAAAGTGGGCGGGATATCCGAAAGTTACCACGGTTGATGAATATTTTGATCTGATCGAGGCATATGTGCAGGCGAATCCTTCCATGCCGGACGGAACAACGAATATTCCCTTTACTGTGTTGTGTGATGATTGGAGATTTTTCTGCTTAGAGAATGTACCTCAATTTTTGGACGGATATCCTAATGACGGAAGCTGTATCGTTGATCCTAAGAACGATCAGGTAATCGATTATAATACGACAGAGACGGCAAAGCGTTATTTTCAGAAATTGAATGAAGAGTACCACAAGGGTATCTTTGATCCACAGTCGTTCACCAGTACTTATGAAGAGTATCTGGATAAGTTGTCGACCGGTGCCGTTCTCGGAATGGTCGATCAATGGTGGCAGTTTTATTATAATCTGGTAGAGGCTTATGAGTCAAACGGACGGAGTGATCTGGGGTGCGATTATGTTCCTCTTCCAATCACAATGGATGAAGGTACGCAAAACCAGTGGCACACAAGCCGCTCGGCAGAGATGGATACATCGAGCGGACTTTCGATTACCACATCGTGTGAAGATCTGCAGGGGGCACTTCAGTTTGTAAATGATCTGTTGGATTCGGATATTACAAGGCTTCGCTTCTGGGGCGAGGAAGGTCTGGATTATTCGGTGGATGATAACGGGATATTCTATATGGACAGAGAACAGGGCAGGCGTCACGGAGATACAACACTCAATGAATCGCATTTTTGTTCCTATTCGTATTTCCCGCGTGTGGAGGGATTGCTTGATGATGGAATCAATGCCTTCTCTCAGGAATATCAGCCGGTGGAGTTTATGAAAAGCCTAAAGCCCGACATACGGGAGTGTTTCGAAGCGTATGGCGTACAAAGCTATGTCGAGATGTTGGGAACAAATGAAGCGCCCGGGGCATGGTATCCGATGTATTCGTATACACAGTCTTTGTCATCAAAATCCCAAGGTGGCATGATCCGTGATGAGATTGACGCGGTCAAGAGAAACTGGTTGCCGCAGGTGATCATGAGCGATAACTTCGCATCGACATGGGATGCATATATGGCTGCGTATCAGGAATGCGATCCACAGGACTATTTCGATATCCTGCAGAGGCACGTGGACCAGATACTTCAATGATAAATACGACAATTATGTGATATAAGTGATAGAAATACAATCCTCATTCATAATGCAATACGTTTATTGCAGAAGAATGGGGATTTTTATTTACGCGAAGCAATTAACGGATAGGCAGATTTATTATAAGAATCGGCAATCAAAATTATCGGCCCGTTATCTGTTGCAGGGGAAAGATCATACGGGGCGAGGTTGTCGTATATTTATCGAAAATAATGGAGAAAGGGAAAAAGGGTGCGGAACATGAAATTTATCATAGAACAGAGTGCATATTCCGGAGTTGTAAAGATTGCAGGGAAAGTTGCACATGATATGGAACTTGTGACCGGCACGCTGCCGGAGATCAGTGTTGTCGAAACAATCGAGCATGAAGAGATACAATGCAGTGCAGCCCGTGAACTGACGATCATTGTTGCAACGATGGAGAAAAGCAGGTGGCTGGATGCACAGATAAATATTCCGACGGATATATTGAAAGGAAAACGGGAGTGTTACGGATGGTGTTTTCCGGATGAAATCCTGCGGGAGAGACTGCTTGTTATTGTCGGAAGCGATAAGCGGGGAACGATATACGGACTGTTTCATTTGTCGGAGATATTTGGTGTTTCCCCGTTTGTGAACTGGTGTCATGTGTTGCCGGTGCATCAGGATGAAATACGGTTGAGCACAGATATGGCGTGTATCGCAAAGGAACCATCGGTGGAATACAGGGGATTCTTTATAAATGATGAGTGGCCGGCTTTCGGAAACTGGTGTGAGTACCATTTCGGAGGACCAAATGCAAATGCGTACGAGCCGATCTTCGAACTGCTCCTTCGCCTGAAGGGAAATTATCTTTGGCCGGCGATGTGGAGTGCGCGATTTGAGGATGACGGTCCGGGGCTTATGAATGCACAACTTGCGGATGAATACGGCGTGATCATGGGAATGTCGCATCATGAGCCGTGTCTGCGGCAGGGGGAGGAATACAAATATCTGCGTGGAAAAGACAGTATTTACGGAGATGCATGGAATTTTAAGACGAATCGGGATGGAATCACAAGATTCTGGGAAGACGGTCTGAAGCGGAGCGGTAAATTTGAAAATGTGATCACGGTTGGCATGCGTGGAGAAGCGGACACCGCGATCATGGGAAAAGGGGCAACGCTTGCAGACAATATCGAACTGCTCAGGGACGTGCTGAGGACACAGCGGGAACTGATTAAAAACAATGTCAATGAAGATCTGTCGAAAGTTCCGAGAATGATCGCTTTGTACAAGGAGGTGGAGGCTTTTTTCTACGGAGTCGAGACAACGCAGGGGTTGATCGGATCGGAGGAGCTTCACGATGTGATCCTCATGCTTTGCGATGACAATTACGGAAACTTAAGAACGCTTCCGACGGAGGAGATGCGGGAGCATCCGGGCGGATACGGCATGTATTATCATTTCGATTATCATGGATGGCCGATCTCCTATGAGTGGATCAACAGTTCATATCTTCCGAAAATCTGGGAACAGATGACGCAGGCATATGATTTCGGAGTACAAAAACTCTGGATCGTCAATGTGGGAGACATTGCAACGCAGGAATTTCCGTTATCGTTTTTTATGGATCTGGCTTATGATTTTGAGCGTTGGGGAACGACTGCACCAAATACGACGGATGTCTATACCGGACTGTGGGTAAAGCAGCAATTCAGCCGGCTGTCGGAGGCGCAGCAGGCGCAGATTACGGATATCCTGACGGATTATACAAGGATTATACACAAGTGCAGACCGGAGGCTTTAAAACCGGAAACCTATCATGCACTCAATTACCGTGAAGGCTACCGGGTGCTTGCGGAGGCTGAGCGGGTGATGCGGACCGCACAGGATTTGTACGATGAACTGGAGCGTGTTGCACCTGAAATGCTTTCCTCTTATATTGCGCTCGTCTGGTATCCGGCGATGGGAACGATGAATGTGCTGAAGCTTCAACTGTTGTCCGGAATGAACCATTATCTGGCAGAAATCGGAGCGCTCAGTGCCAACGATTATGCGAAAGCGGCAATGGCATGCCTGGATGCGGATCAAAAGATCATAGAGCAGTATCATCGGGCGGATGATGCGCGCTGGTACGGCATGGGGCTGTCGCAGCATATCGGGTTTACGAACTGGAATGAGGATGAGTGTAAGAATCCGGTTCTGATGCAGGTGTTACCGTTGCAAAAACAGGCGGTCATTGCGACTGTGGACGGCACCATGCAGCATGTGGAAGGCAGTCCGTGGCTGAATCAGAGAATGACGATTTCGGATTTCCTGAATCCGGAATGCAAACGTGCTTCGGTCAGTCTGTACAGCCGAAGTGAGATTCCGGCGTCGTTTCGGGTGATCGAGAAGTCGGAATGGATTTTGTTGACCGCAACGGATGGAACGCTTGACGGTAAAGATCATAAGAAGATTACCATTGATGTCACAGTGGACGAGAGTGTGCTTGCGATGGCACTCACCGATGGAAGAACGCAGGGAATGATCCGGCTGGAATTGCCGGCGGGCATCTGTGAGATCAGCGTGCCGGTCGACCGGTCAACGTATGAATATGGGAACAATGTGTTTGTGGATACACAGGGATGGATTGCAATCGAGGCGGAACATTACAGCGGGTGTAAGGACGGTTTTGATCGGAAAGGACATCCGATGCAATGGAAATGTCTTGCAGGATACGGAAAGACTTTATCCGCGATGAAAGCATTTCCGACAGATTCCTACGCAGATGCAGAGAATGGGGCACCGTATATCGAATACAGCATCGTGACAAAGCAGGAGGGGAATTATGAAGTGGAATTCTATATGCAGCCGTCGAATCCTGTGACAAAAGAAAACCGATTGCAGTATGCAGTGTCTGTGAACGATGTTCAAATGCAGATTTTGGATGCCGTTCCGGATGATTTTAAGATCGGAGATCATCAGCCTGTGTGGGCGCGCGGTGTACTGGATCAGATCCGGCGCATAAGTGTACCGGTACAGCTGAAACAGGGGATCAATACGATCAGGGTTTGTCCGGTCACGCCGGGCTTTGTGCTCGAGAAGATCGTGATCTATCCGCAGGGAAACAAGCCTGCAGAATCCTATCTTGGACCGACAGAAACGTATCGGTGCAGGTGCTGATTATATATCAATACAGTGAGGATCGTGTCAGCCGATTTGCGAAAAGCAGATTTTGTATGGACTGACCTAAAGAGGAAGGAGAAGAATATGGCAGGAGCTTATGAAACAAAACAGTATCGCAATGTATTTGCGGAGTATGGTTATTCGGAAAAAGAAATCGAAAAAAGAGTACAGGAGACATTTGAGACGATTTTCCACGGAAGTGAGGAGGAGCGCTTTTTCCATGAAGCCGGGGTGGATATGGGATATATGGAAGATACCGGCAATCATGATGCGCGAACCGAGGGAATGTCATATGGCATGATGGTCTGTGTACAGCTGGATAAGAAAGAGGAATTCGACCGTCTGTGGAAGTGGACAAGAACGTATATGTATATGGATGAAGGTCCGGGAAAGAATTATTTTGCGTGGTCCTGTGCGCTGGACGGAACAAGGAATGCGGACGGACCGGCACCGGATGGGGAAGAGTATTTTGCTATGGCATTGTTCTTCGCGTCAAGAAGATGGGGAGACGGAGATGGGATTTTTAATTACAGTAAGGAGGCAAAGGCAATCCTGCATGAGTGTGTGCACAAGGGAGAACCGGGACATCCCGGGGAGCCGATGTGGGAGCCTTCCAATAAGCTGATCAAATTTGTCCCATCATTTGATTTCAGTGATCCATCGTATCATCTGCCGCATTTCTATGAACTATTTGCAGAGTATGCCGATGAGGAGGATCGTAGGTTCTGGAAAGACGCTGCCGAAGCAAGCCGGGCCTACCTGCATAAAGCCTGTCATCCGGATACCGGATTGTCGGCAGAGTATGCGGATTATGACGGAACCCCGCACAGTGAGCATCAGGAGATCTTCGGCCGCCATGACTGGTATTACAGCGACGCCTATCGCACGATCGCAAATATCGCGATGGATCATCTGTGGTTTGACAAAGACCCATGGCAGGTGCAGATTACAGAGAAATTCCAGAAATTCTATTGCGAGGACCAGAAGGGTCACTGGGACGGCGTTTTTCTGACCGACGGAACAAGACTGGAGGAGAAAGCGCTGCATCCGGTAGCCATCATTGCAGTCAATGCCGAAAGTGCACTGACTGCGGACGGAACTTTTGCGAAACAATGTGTTGACAAATTCTGGAACACACCACTGCGTACCGGAGAAAGAAGATACTACGATAACTTCCTGTATATGTTTGCGATGCTTGCTTTATCGGGAAATTACCGGATTTATTAGAAAACATTTAAAAGCGGGAGGAGAATGACATTTTGTGGAGAAGGCACGGCAGATCTGTATTCGTTTCGGCTGGAAACGGTATCGTAAAAGTTGAAATCGGCA
>CAVHWG010000154.1:0-2224 GCA_963639645.1 Firmicutes bacterium TM09-10
TGAAATATTGAATTTTCAAGGTGCGAACCCCACTTGGGGTATGGGAAGTCTTAGTCAATGATTTCAAGTATCTCATCGCTACTCATACCCTTTTCTTTCAACTTTCGGATAAGGTTTACAACTTCTTTGCCAGTCATGTATTCGCTCACTTTCCATCACCGCCTTTCGTTGGTGATATTATACCATAGTGTAAAGTCTTTATTCAATTGTTAAAACTCGGGTATTTGTGCATATGAAAATCATGCACCAAATGATTTGCTTAACCAAAGGGTATTGCATTTGGCTGTTTGAGTTTGTAGGTATAGAATAACGTATTAAATGACATATGTCAATCTCAAAATGGCGTCTTGTATAATGAGTGAAAAAAATAAAACTCCATATACTACTCAAAAAAGATAGGAGGCTGACAGGGGCAAAAAGAAAGCAAGCGACGCGCACATTTCTATTCTTTGAGACGCGGAGCAATCCACTGAGCAGTAAGGGAAACTAAAATAAAGCTGCGTTCCTATATCAATAGGTAACGCAGCTTTATGCGTATCGGTCCATCATCATTCCGGAGTAGATGGAGCTGACATAAGGTGTCGCAAAATTGTGTCCCGGATTCTTGTATGCAACCACGACTTTATTTACATAGTTCATCGGATCCACCGAAATGTTCTCCGCTTTCTTGCCGAGTGCATCGCGGAAGTCAGCGAGCGTCTGGAACGTCTGATCCGCCCGGTTCGGTTCTACCGCATTCGAGAGAAGATCGCGGTCGATCGAGATCGAGCCGTCATCGGCAACCATAAGTCCGATGTATTCAAGCGAACCCTGCTGTGCGCGGGAAACCGATGCAATATCCTGTGTGAGACGCCTGCCGCCACTGCCTTCGGTTTCGGCATATGGATCACTTGTCGTCAGGATGTGGTTGTACGCATCCACAAGCGTCTGAATGTTGTCCGCGATCGCGTCGGTGTTCGCCTTAAAACCGATCTGTGCGGTGTTGCCGCCGGTTGTATCCTTGAGCGTCAGTTCGAATGCATTGTTGATCGAGAAAGTGTTTGAAAGCGAAGAGTGTGCATTACCGTTCAGCGTAAAGCTGGAATTATGCGCTGCTTCCGCAATCTGATCAATGCCGAGAATCTTCATGGATTCCATCGAACCCGGACTTGCATCCGGCGAGATGGTAAAAAGCGACGTCTCATTCTCACTCAGTCCTGTCTGGACAGAAGTCAGCTTTAGAGCACTGGCGCCCTTGCCGTTCGAAGAAATCTCAGCGGTAATTCCGAGGTTGGAACTGTTCACGAGCCGCGCAAGTTTCTGCTCGATATCCAGATTGGTCTCGTCCGCATTCACATTATATTGAAATTCATACGCAGCGCCCGGAGTTGTCAGATCAAACGAGTACGAACCCGGTCGCAGGTCGTGTCCGTTATCTTTCAGATAATTACCCTCATTCACCTGCGGGGTGGCAAGCTGCTCAACCGAGACGGAGAAGCTTTCCGCCTGATTGGCCTCGCTTCCGTCACCGATATAAGAGACACCGACCTTGTCCTCATCGGAAGATACCGCAACCTTTTTCTGGAAGGAATCATTAAACGAACCGTAACGATCCGACAGGGATGCCACCACATTCTGAATTGACTTGGCACTCTCCTTGATATCGATCGCGTACCGCTTCGCTTCCTCAGGATCCGAAATCTTGTACAGAGGGGTTTCTTTATTCTTCTTGACAATCTGATTGTATACTTTGCGCAGATCACTCTTCTTGTGAGAATCGTAACGCGAGACTTCTTTATTCGCATACGTCGACATATAGTAATTGTATGCGCTATCAATACGTGCCATAGACTACCCCTCCTTTCTTCCGTGAAATCGGGCATAATAAATCCATTTATACACATATATTATATCGAACATATTTACCGGGTTCAATAGCTAGATGCGCAAAAAAAGTTTCATTTTCTTCTATATATAGTGTATAATATTGGAAAAAGCGGAATTCCCCTTAAAACACGCGCTTTTTGCAAAAAAAGTTATTGACGGACGGGATAAATCGTGATATTCTATGAAGGCTTGGAAGTAGGTCTTTTTTTTATGCCTTTTTTTAGGCAGCAACACAAAGAATTAAAACGGAGGTGGAAGTTGTGCGCACAAAGATTACATTAGCTTGCACAGAGTGTCAGCGTCGTAATTACAACATGACAAAGGACAAGAAGACTCATCCGGACAGAATGGAAACCAA
>CAVHWG010000155.1:0-5219 GCA_963639645.1 Firmicutes bacterium TM09-10
GTCTCTGGTAGAGGCGGTGGAATGTCTAAAGCCATATGTGGAAGCACAAAGAGAAGTCGTCTGCTTTTCTATTTCGGAGAGTATGTCTACGTCGGGAAATGTGATTCGCCTTGCCGCAGAGGAGTTGGAGGCCGGTGATCTTGTGACGGTGATCGATTCGGCGAATCTATCGACCGGAATCGGACTTCTTGTTATTGAGGCGGCGATTCTGGCCGGGCAGGGAAAGGATGCAAAAACGATCGCAAAGAAAGTCGAGGAGTTGAAACCCCGGGTTCGTGCGAGCTTTGTTGTGGATACGCTGACTTATCTGTATCGTGGCGGAAGATGCAGCGCAGTGGCTGCGATGGCAGGCGGTGTGTTGAAGCTTCATCCTAAGATTGTTGTGGAAAACGGAGCGATGGATGCCTCAAAGAAGTATCGGGGCAAACTGGATCATGTGATTTTATCTTATGCCAAAGACATGGAAGAGGAACTTAAGACTGCCAAGCCGGACCGCGTGTTTATCACGCATTCCGGGTGCGACAGGGAAACGGTGGACAAGGTGCGGACGTATCTGGAGGAACTGCATCATTTTGATGAAATCTTAGAGACGAGAGCCGGCGGTGTGATATCCAGCCATTGCGGACCGGGAACACTTGGCGTGCTTTTTATTGCGCAGGATTAAAAATATGTTGACATCCTATCTTTTAATCATTATGATAAAGAAAGATCAGGGAATGAAGTTCTCCCTTGGGTAACCTAAACTGCTTGGTAAGCTGATGACTTCTACGATTATTACAGATCGCAGAATCATCAGCTTTTTTGATGCATTCATGCGATTAAAATCATGTTTTACAGAGGAGAAAGAAAACATGTTAACATCATTAGCACTTATTTTTCTGGTGGGACTGGCGATGGGCGCCATCTGCCAGAAACTGAAACTTCCGCGTATCATCGGAATGCTCGTCACGGGAATCGTCTTAGGTCCGCATGTGTTGGACTGGCTTGATCCGTCCATTCTGTCGATTTCGGCAGAGTTAAGAAAGATGGCACTGATTATCATTCTGCTAAAGGCAGGTTTGTCCTTAGATCTGCAGGATTTGAAGAAGGCAGGACGCTCGGCGGTACTTTTGTCATTTGTACCGGCATCCTGCGAATTGTTGGGCTATGTGCTTTTGGCACCGGTGATCTTGGGCATCATACGTATTGAGGCGGCGGTCATGGGGGCGGTGCTGGCTGCGGTATCTCCGGCTGTGGTCGTGCCACGTATGGTCAGCCTGATGGAGAAGAAATACGGCACGGATAAAGCAATTCCCCAGATGATCCTTGCGGGATCCTCGTGTGACGACATCTTTGTTATTGTTTTATTTACCACATTTCTCGGCATGGCACAGGGAGGCAGCGCGAATGTGATGGATTTTGTCAATATTCCGGTTTCCATCGTGCTTGGAATTCTTCTCGGTGCCGTTGTCGGATACGGTCTTTATCTGTTCTTTGAGACCGCTTATGCGAGAAAACACTGTGTGCGTAACAGTATGAAAGTCATTATCGTGCTCGGTTTTTCATTCCTTTTGATCGCAATCGAGGGATGGCTGGAAGGAAAGGTTGCGGTATCGGGACTTCTGGCGGTGTGCTGATCTGTGTCGCCGGAACAAAATTGACATGGAAGGAACGCTTTTTTTGTGTGATCGCTTATCTGCCGAAGGCAACGGTGCAGGCAGCAATCGGATCGGTTCCGCTTGCAGCGGGACTTTCCTGCGGAAAAATTGTCCTGTCGGTTGCGGTTATGGCGATTGTGATCACAGCGCCTCTCGGAGCATTTGGAATCGACAGTTCTTATAAAAAGTTGTTGAAGCACGAATCATAGTGTGCGTATAATAAATGGCAGAAGAAATAATGAAGAAAGAGAGGATACAGAAGATGGTTAAACATATTATTTTATGGAAGTTAAAGGATGAATTTACCGAGGAACAGAAAGCGGACATCCGCGCAGGCATCAAGGAAGGACTGGAAGGATTGGACGGACAGATCCCTGGCATGACCGATATCTCAGTCCGCATTGATTATCTGCCGACATCCACGGTCGATGTGATGTTAGATACCACATTCGAGAGCGTGGAGGCACTGAAAAATTACAGTACCCATCCGAAGCATGTGGCAGTGGCAGACACTAAGGTTCGCCCGTATACCGCCGTTCGATCATGTATTGACTATGAAGTAAATATGTAAATGAAGATTTATAAAATAAAAATAAAATAGCACCAAGGTGTTGACAATGAAAACCCTTGGTGCTATTTTATTAACAGAAAAGATATTAGCACTCCAAACAAATGAGTGCTAACAATAAGGATCCCGGATGACAGGAGATGTGAAATGGGAATGGATAACGAAGAATTAGATGAGAGAAAAGTAAAGATACTGGATGCAATCATCCGAAATTATCTGGCAACCGGTGAGCCGGTCGGTTCCCGTACCATTTCAAAGTACACGGATCTGAACTTAAGTTCCGCAACGATCCGTAACGAGATGTCAGATCTGGAAGAATTAGGATATATCGTGCAGCCGCACACTTCTGCGGGACGTATTCCTTCCGATAAAGGATACCGGTTCTATGTGGATCACCTGATGCAGGAAAAGGATCGGGAAGTCAAGGAGATGAAGGATTTCGTCATCGAGAAGACCGAGAAGATGGATCAGGTATTAAAGCAGGTGGCAAAGATGCTTGCCAACAATACCAATTATGCGACTCTCGTATCGGCGCCGGCATATAATACAAACAAGATCAAGTTCATTCAGTTGTCGAATGTGGATGACACCCACATCCTGGCGGTCATTGTAATGAACAGTAACATGGTCAAAAATCAGATGATTCCGGTTGAGGAGCAGCTTGAAAATGAAACGCTCCTGAAACTGAACATCTTACTCAATACAGCACTCAACGGATTATCCATTCAGGAGATCAACCTTGGAACGATCGCCAAGCTCAAGGAGCAGGCAGGAATCCATTCCTCGCTCGTAAGTGATGTGCTTGATACTTTGGCACAGACACTTTCCGACAATGAGGATCTGCAGATCTACACCAGTGGAGCAACGAACATCCTCAAGTATCCGGAATTATCCGATTCCGAGAGTGCGACAAACCTTCTTTCCACATTTGAGGAGAAGGACGAACTGTTAAACCTTGTAACTGAATCACTTTCCGATGACGAGGACGGCAAAGGAACCGGTATTCAGGTTTATATAGGAAATGAAACCCCGATCCGTACCATGAAGGACTGCAGTGTTGTGACCGCAACATATGATCTCGGGGAAGGCGTTAAGGGAACCATCGGAATCGTTGGACCGAAACGTATGGATTACGAAAATGTAGTGGATAACCTGAAAAATCTGAAGGCTCAGTTAGACGGAATCTTCGATAAGAATAAGGGTGATTCTTAGAAAGGTGGTAAGCATGGCAGAGATTAAGAAAGACGTCATGGAGGAAGAATTAAAAAAAGAAAATGAAGCGGCGGAAGCGGAAAGCGAAGCTGCTGAGAATAATCAGGAGCAGGAAGCCGAAAACGAAGCAGAGACAGCAGAAGCTGCCGGGGAGACCGAGGCGGAAGAATCTGAGGAAAAGGATACCAAGGACAAAGGCCTTTTCGGTAAGAAAAAGAAGAAAGACAAAAAAGATGAGCAGATCGAAGAACTAAACGATCGTCTCAGACGTCAGATGGCAGAGTTTGATAACTTCCGCAAGCGTTCCGAGAAAGAAAAATCCCAGATGTTTGATATGGGAGCGAGATCCATTATCGAGAAAGTACTTCCGGTTGTGGATAATTTTGAGAGAGGCCTTGCAGCAGTGCCGGAGGAGCAGAAGGATGGCGCTTTTGTGACCGGTATGGATAAAGTATATAAGCAGCTGATGACCGAGTTCGATTCCATCGGAGTTAAGCCGATTGAAGCACTCGGAAAGGAGTTTGATCCGGATCTTCACAATGCGGTCATGCAGGTGGAGAGTGAGGAATACGAGCCTGGTGTGGTTGCACAGGAGCTGCAGAAGGGATACACGTACAAAGATACGGTAGTCCGTCACAGTATGGTCGCTGTGGTAAGCGAATAACGCTTTTTCCCATCTGAATGGATGGCAAAAATATAAACAAAGTTAACAAAGTATGAATTGATAAATATAGGAGGAAAAGAAAATGGGCAAGATTATTGGTATTGACTTAGGAACAACCAACAGCTGTGTGGCTGTTATGGAAGGTGGAAAACCAACCGTTATCGCAAATCAGGAAGGTGCAAGAACAACACCGTCCGTTGTAGCATTCACAAAGACAGGTGAGCGTTTAATCGGTGAGCCGGCAAAGCGTCAGGCTGTGACAAACGCTGAGAAGACAATTTCTTCAATTAAGAGACATATAGGTACCGATTATAAGGTAGCTATCGATGATAAGCAGTACAGTCCACAGCAGATTTCTGCTATGGTACTGCAGAAATTAAAGGCTGATGCAGAAGGATACCTCGGTGAGAAGGTTTCAGAGGCTGTTATCACAGTTCCTGCATACTTCAACGATGCTCAGCGTCAGGCAACAAAGGATGCTGGTAAGATCGCAGGTCTTGATGTAAAACGTATCATCAACGAGCCTACCGCAGCAGCACTTGCTTACGGTCTTGACAACGAGAAGGAACAGAAGATCATGGTATACGACCTTGGTGGTGGTACATTCGATGTATCAATCATTGAGATCGGTGACGGTGTCATCGAAGTATTATCTACAAACGGTGATACACATCTTGGTGGTGATGATTTTGATAACAAGATCACACAGTGGATGATCGATGAGTTCAAGAAGGCAGAGGGTGTTGACCTTTCTACCGACAAGATGGCTTTACAGAGATTAAAAGAAGCTGCAGAGAAGGCTAAGAAGGAGCTTTCTTCCGCAACAACAACCAATATCAACTTACCGTTCATTACCGCTACTGCTGAGGGACCGAAGCATTTCGATATGAACCTCACAAGAGCAAAATTCGATGAACTGACACATGATCTCGTAGAGAGAACAGCAATCCCTGTTCAGAACGCTATGAGAGATGCAGGACTTACAAACGCTGATCTCGGTCAGGTTCTGTTAGTCGGTGGTTCTACACGTATCCCGGCAGTACAGGATAAGGTAAGACAGCTTACAGGCAAAGAGCCAAGTAAGTCATTAAACCCGGATGAGTGTGTAGCAATCGGTGCTTCTATTCAGGGTGGTAAG
>CAVHWG010000156.1:0-25782 GCA_963639645.1 Firmicutes bacterium TM09-10
GCCGCACACCTGGCAGTAATCACTCTTGGTGTTCAGCTCGGCGTACATGATGTTGTCGTAGATATATTTCATAACGGACAATACCGCCTCGATATTGTTCTGCATATTCGGAACTTCCACGTAACTGATCGCGCCTCCCGGAGAAAGCTTCTGGAACTGCGACTCGAATTTCAGTTTATCGAACGCATTGATCTCCTCTGTCACGTGCACGTGATAGCTGTTCGTAATATAGTTGCGGTCCGTAACACCCTTGATGATACCGAAACGCTTCTGTAAACATTTCGCAAACTTGTAGGTTGTGGACTCAAGCGGAGTACCGTACAGACTGAAATCGATGTTTTCCTTCTCCTTCCACTCCTGGCAGGCATCGTTGAGTCTCTGCATAACCTGTAACGCAAACGGTGTTCCGACTTCCGGATCGGTATGTGACACACCGGTCATATAACGGGTACACTCGCAGAGTCCTGCGTAACCGAGCGAGATGGTCGAATAGCCGCCGAACAGAAGCTTGTCGATCGGTTCGCCTTTGCCAAGGCGCGCCAAAGCGCCGTTCTGCCACAGGATCGGAGCAACGTCCGAAGGGGTGCCGAGCAGTCTCTTGTGTCTGCACATAAGCGCACGATAGCAAAGCTGCAGACGCTCATCCATGATCTTCCAGAACTTGTCCATATCTCCCTCGGAAGAACATGCCACATCGACTAAGTTAATGGTAACAACACCCTGATTGAAACGTCCGTAATACTTCGGCTTATTTGTCTCAGGATCGACATACGGTGTCAGGAAGCTGCGGCATCCCATACAGGTATAGCAATGTCCCTCACCGTTCTTATCTACTTTAAGCTCCTTCATCTTCTTCTCGGAGATGTAATCCGGAACCATGCGTTTTGCGGTACATTTTGCTGCAAGCTCGGTCAGATACCAGTACTTGGAGTCCTCGTGGATGTTATCCTCCTCGAGAACATAAATAAGCTTCGGGAATGCCGGTGTGATGAATACCCCTTTCTCATTCTTCACACCCTGGATTCTCTGGTGCAGCATCTCCTCGATGATTGCTGCAAGGTCGGTTCTCGTCTGACCTTCCGGCACTTCATCCAGATACATAAATACAGTAATAAAAGGCGCCTGTCCGTTGGTCGTCATCAGTGTGATCACCTGATACTGGATCATCTGCACACCGCGGTTGATCTCTTCTTTTACACGAAGTTCGGCAACCTTGTTGATCTGCTCCTCATCCAGTTCCAGACCGACTGCCTCGAATTCCTTGCGCACCTGCTGACGGAACTTCTCACGGCTGACCTGTACGAACGGTGCAAGATGCGAAAGCGAAATACTCTGTCCGCCATACTGGGAACTTGCGATCTGTGCGATCGCCTGTGTTGCAATATTGCAGGCAGTCGAAAAGCTCTTCGGCGGGTCAATGCGTGTCTCGCTGATAACGGTACCGTTCTGCAGCATATCTTCCAGATTGACCAGACAGCAGTTGTGCATATGCTGTGCAAAATAATCAGCATCATGGAAGTGGATCAGACCTTTCTCATGAGCTTCCACAATATCTTCCGGCAACAGAAAACGCTTCGTGATATCCTTGCTGACCTCGCCCGCCATATAATCACGCTGTACGCTGTTCACCGTAGGATTCTTGTTGGAATTCTCCTGCTTTACTTCCTCATTGTTACACTCGAGAAGGCTTAAAATCTGCTGGTCCGTGGAATTGGACTTACGCACAAGTGCTCTCTTGTAACGGTATGTAATGTAGTTACGCGCAACGGTGAAGGCACGCTTGTTCATCAGCTGGTTCTCCACCATATCCTGAATTTCCTCCACGCTCGGGGAGCGCTTCATGTTCTCGCACGCAGTCTCTACGTTGTCTGCAATCTCCTGAATCTGCTCATCTGACAGTTTTTCATAGTCAATCACTGACGCATTTGCTTTCTGTACGGCAGCTATGATCTTATTTGAATCATATACCGCTTCACTGCCGCTTCGTTTAATAATTTTCATTATCCATCCTCCTCCACATCGAACATCATTCTATCAATAAATTTGCCGCCGGCAAATGTCCTGACGCTATATGTGAGGTTTTCACCGAAAACCTCACATATGACACAATATATAGTATTATTTGTCTGCATTAACAAGATTACACTATATCTTGTGCTTTTGTCAATATGAGAAGTCAAGATTATGTGGTCTTTTTACACTTTTTCGCAACGGATCTCCTGCAGCCCTTCCAAATTGGCGATCACACGATTCAGCATATCCCGGAAAAGTTCCAGCTCCTCACCCGAAAACCCCGCCACCAGCGTTGCTTCCATATGTCGCATATTTTCGTATGCCTGTGCATTGCATGCGCATCCTTCATCAGTAAGCCGGATGTTTTTCAGGCGGGCATCCTCCGGCATCGGTTCCCGCGTGATCAGTTCCTGCCGCTCGAGGCCTTTTAAAATATTTGATGCGGTTGCACCGGTAATACTGAACTCTGCCTCAATATCTTTCTGAAACACATGGACATCCCTGTGATCATATAAATAATGTAATGTTGCGCACTGTACACGGGTCAGAGCATGACTCGATCCATCCCCGCGCTTCTCAAAATATTTGTCGATCATATTGTGGATGACGCGAAACTTGTGCCCCAGATGCTTTTCAATCTCTTTGCAGCTCATCTTTCTCCCTCTTATTGTTTCTTTCATTTCATTATAAATTGTTATTGACAATTAAAATTTCATGGTCTAACATATCTAATTGTTAGCACACTAACTTTTAAAAAGCAAGTCTAATTTGCAAATTTATTATTTTAAGAAGAGAGGTTGACTTATGTTAAAAACACTGCTTGCCGAAGTCAAGGAGTTCAAGAAAGCGTCGATCCTTACGCCGCTTTTTGCTTTTGCGGAAGTTATCATGGAAATGATCATTCCGCTGCTCATGGCTTCGATCATCGACAAAGGTGTCAATCAGGGTGACACCCACCACATCTATGTCATCGGTGCATGGATGGTCGTTACGGCGATCTGTTCCCTTTCCTTCGGCTGTCTGGCTGCCAAATACGCAGCGATGGCTTCCATGGGACTCGGCCGTAACCTGCGCAAAGCGATGTTTGAAAAGATTCAGACATACTCGTTTGCGAATCTTGACAGATTCAATACCGCCAGTCTTGTCACAAGACTGACAACCGATGTAACCAATATTCAGAACGCTTATCAGATGATCCTGCGCATGTGCGTGCGCGCGCTCTCAACACTGATCGTTGCAATGCTCGCATCGTTCTTTATCAGCCCGCGCCTGGCACTGATCTATCTTGTTGCAGTCGTCCTGCTCGGTGCCTGTCTGGCACTGATCGTCTTCCTTGCAATGAAATACTTTCAGGAAGCATTCCGCAAATACGATGACTTAAACGAGAGTGTTCAGGAAAACGTATCTGCGATCCGCGTTGTAAAAGCGTATGTCCGCGGTGATTACGAAAAGAATCGCTTCAAGAAGGCGAGCCAGAACATCTACAATATGCTTTTTAAGGCAGAATCCGTAGTCGTATGGAACTCTCCACTCATGCAGCTCACCGTATACTGCTGTATCCTTCTGATCAGTTGGTTCGGTGCACATATGGTTGTCGGCTCCACGCTGGCCACCGGTGATCTGCTCGCACTGCTTACTTATTGTATGAACATCCTCACAAGTCTGATGATGCTGTCCATGGTATTCGTAATGATCTCCATGAGCGTTGCCAGTGCACGCCGTATCGCAGAAGTAATCAACGAGGAAAGTACCCTTCACAATCCGGAGGATCCATGCTTTGATATTCCGGACGGAAGCATCCGTTTTGACCATGTAACCTTCCGTTACTCAAAGAATGCGGAAGTCCCTGTACTAGATGACATCAACCTTGACATCCGCTCCGGCGAGACGATCGGAATCGTGGGAGGAACCGGAAGTTCGAAATCATCACTCGTCAATCTGATCAGCCGACTCTACGATGTGGAAGACGGTGCCGTCTATGTCGGCGGTAAGGATGTCCGCGAATATGATCTTGATACGCTGCGAAGCGAAGTCTCCGTTGTATTACAGCAGAACGTCCTCTTCTCCGGCACGATCCTCGACAATCTCCGCTGGGGTAATCCGGATGCGACCGAGGAGGAATGTATCGAAGCCTGCCGCGAGGCATGTGCCGATGAGTTCATCCAGACCTTCCCGGATAAGTACAATACGTACATCGAACAGGGTGGAACAAACGTATCCGGAGGTCAGAAGCAGCGTCTGTGTATCGCACGCGCGCTCTTAAAGAAGCCGAAAGTACTGATCCTTGACGACAGTACCAGCGCCGTGGATACAGCGACCGATGCGCGTATCCGCCAGTCATTCCGTGAAGCGATCCCGGGAACAACCAAGCTGATCATCGCGCAGCGAATCTCGTCCGTTATGGATGCGGACCACATCATCGTACTCGATGACGGCCGCTTAAACGGATTCGGAACACACGAAGAATTACTCGCCAATAATGATATCTACCGCGATGTCTATGAATCACAGACACAGAGTGGCGGAGATTTTGATGAAGGAGGTGCTGCATAATGCCTGGACCACGCGGACCAAGAGGACCAAAACCAAAGATTGAAAACCCGGGCAGGCTGTTAAAGCGCCTGATGGGATATGTATTAAAGAAATACGGCGCACTCTACGTGCTTGTGATCATCGGCATCCTCGCCAGTGTTATGTGTAACACGCAGGGAACGATGTTCATGCAGAAACTGATCGATGATTATATCACACCGATGGTAGAAAGCGGCAGTGCCGATTATGCACCGCTTTTACAGGCGATCGGAAAAGTTGCCGGCTTCTACGCACTTGGCGTTGTTGCCACTTTTATGTACAACAAGCTTTTGATCTACATCTCACAGGGAACGATCAAGAACCTCAGAGACGATCTGTTTACGCATATGCAGGATCTGCCGATCCGCTACTTTGACACACACGCACACGGAGATATCATGTCGGTGTACACCAACGATATCGATACCCTCCGTCAGCTGGTCAGCCAGAGTATTCCACAGCTTTTAAACAGTATCGTAACGATCGTTAACGTGTTCATCTATATGGTGATCTTAAACATTCCGCTGACGATCCTGACACTCGTCATGGTTGCGATCACCGTATTTGTAACCGGAAAATTTGCAAACTTCTCCAGCCGCTACTTCCTTGCACAGCAGCAGGATCTCGGTAAAGTCAACGGATTTATTGAGGAGATGCTAAACGGTCAGAAAGTCGTTAAAGTATTTACACATGAGCAGCAGAACATTGAAGATTTCAACAAGCTCAACGATCAGCTTTACGATAGCGCCTACAATGCCAACCGTTACTCCAACGCACTCGGTCCGGTAAATGCACAGATTGGTAACATCAGTTACGTGCTCTGCGCCATGATCGGCGGTGTGATGGCATTGTCCGGATTCAGCGGTCTCACGCTCGGAAAGCTTGCCAGCTTCCTGACGTTCAACAAGAGTTTCAACATGCCGATCTCACAGGTCAGCATGCAATTAAACAGTGTGATCATGGCCCTTGCCGGAAGTGAGCGAATCTTCAAGCTTCTCGATGAGGAGCCGGAAACTGATGATGGATATGTCACCTTAGTCAACGCCAAAGAAGAGAATGGAGTCCTCACCGAAACCACTGAGACGACCGGCATCTGGGCATGGAAGCATGTACATCAGGCAGACGGTTCCGTCGACTACAAGCGCCTGACCGGCGATGTTGTCTTTGACGATGTGGATTTTGGCTATGTGCCGGATAAGATCGTACTTCACAATGTTAATCTGTACGCAACGCCGGGTCAGAAGATCGCATTCGTCGGATCGACCGGAGCCGGAAAGACAACGATCACCAACCTGATCAACCGTTTCTATGATATTCAGGACGGTAAGATCCGTTACGACGGCATCAATATCAACAAGATCAAGAAAGCCGATCTGCGCCACTCTCTCGGTATCGTACTGCAGGATACACACCTGTTTACCGCAACCGTTATGGAAAACATCCGCTACGGAAAGCTTGATGCGACCGACGAGGAAGTCTACGCGGCCGCAAGACTTGCCAACGCAGACACCTTTATCCGCCAGCTTCCTGACGGTTACAACACCGTGCTTACCGGAGACGGCGCGAACTTAAGCCAGGGACAGCGCCAGATGCTCTCGATCGCCCGTGCGGCGATCGCCAATCCGCCAGTACTGATCCTCGATGAGGCGACCAGCTCCATCGATACCCGTACCGAGCGTATCGTACAGGATGGTATGGATAAACTAATGGCAGGACGAACCACTTTCGTCATCGCCCACCGTCTCTCCACGATCCGCAACAGTGACTGCATCATTGTTTTAGAGCACGGACGTGTCATTGAGCGAGGCAACCACGAGCAGCTGCTCGCCGCCAAAGGAAAATACTATCAGCTTTATACCGGTAAGAAGGCGTAATGCAATAAAAATGGGAGATTCCGATGAATCTCCCATTTTCTGTATGAAGCAATTATACGGCTGCAAGTGCCTGCTCTAAATCTGCGATCAGATCATTCTTATCCTCCAATCCGCAGGAAATACGGATCAGACCTGCCGGTACACCGGCTTCAAGAAGCTGCTCCTCACTCATCTGACGATGCGTGGAAGTGGCAGGGTTCAGACAACAGGTTCTCGCATCGGCTACATGGGTCTCAATTGCTGCAAGCTTCAGGTTCTTCATGAACTTCTCTGCAGCCTCACGTCCTCCCTTGATTTCAAATGATACGACACCGCATCCGCCGTTTGGCAGATACTTCTGTGCCAGTTCGTAATATTTATTACTCTTCAGTCCGGAGTAGTTGACGAACTCAACCTTCGGATGCTTTTCCAAAAACTCGGCAACTGCCTGTCCATTCTCCACATGGCGCGGCATACGGACATGTAAAGACTCAAGTCCGAGATTCAAGATGAACGCATGCTGTGGGGACTGGATACATCCGAGGTCACGCATCAGCTGCGCCGTACATTTTGTGATAAAAGCGCCTTCCTTGCCAAACTTCTCTGCATAGGTAATTCCATGATAAGACTCATCCGGTGTGCACAGTCCCGGGAACTTGTCCGCATGTGCCATCCAGTCAAACTTACCGGAATCTACAATTGCACCGCCCACAGCGGCTCCATGTCCATCCATGTACTTTGTGGTGGAATGTGTCACGATATCGGCACCCCACTCGATTGGACGGCAGTTCACCGGTGTCGGGAAAGTGTTATCCACGATCAGCGGTACTCCGTGCGCATGTGCGGCTTTGGCAAATTTCTCAATGTCTAGAACCGTCAGTGCAGGGTTTGCGATCGTTTCGCCGAATACCGCACGCGTGTTATCCTGAAATGCTGCATTTAACTCATCCTCGGTGCAATCCGGGGATACAAATGTGACACCGATGCCCATCTTCGCCATCGTCACGGAGATCAGGTTGAATGTTCCTCCGTAAATGGAAGAAGATGCCACAATATGGCTTCCCGCCTCACAGATATTAAACAGTGCAAAGAAATTCGCTGCCTGTCCGGAAGAAGTCAGCATTGCTGCCGTACCGCCCTCTAACGCTGCAATCTTGGCAGCAACATAATCGTTGGTCGGATTCTGCAGTCTTGTGTAGAAATATCCGCTTGCCTCAAGATCAAAAAGCTTTCCCATGTCCTCACTCGTGTCGTACTTAAATGTTGTCGACTGGACGATTGGAATCTGTCTCGGCTCTCCGTTGCCCGGTGTATAACCGGCCTGTACGCATTTCGTGTTTAATGTGTAATCCTTCATTTTAAATTCTTCTCCTTCTCAGTTTTTGTATCTTATCACCAGGCAATGCCTGATAAACTACCTTAATATCTTCTCACGATGATACGCGTTCATCGTTTCGTATGACATCGATAAATTTACCGACTTCCGCCCACGCTTTCTTCGACTCCGGAATATTCAGATACGCCATCTGGAATACATGAAACATTCCCTCGTAAATACTCAGGCGTACGCGCACCCCCTGCTCTCTTGCCTTGGCTGCAACCGATACGGAATCGCTTAAAAGCATCTCCAATGAGCCCACCTGAATGAGCATCGGTGGAAAGCCTCTGAAATCTCCGAAAAGCGGAGAGATATAACAATCCATCTTGTCATGGTCCCCGGCATAATCGTTGACGTAGATCATACTTTCTTTTGTATTTCCAAACAATGGATCCTTGTCAAAATTCGTCTCATACGACTCGCCGCTCGCAGTCAGATCCGTCCACGGCGACATTGCCACAATGCCTCCCGGCATCGGCATATGATGATCCTTCAGATACATGCAAAGGCACATCGCAAGGCCACCGCCCGCAGAATCCCCCGCCACGATGATCTGCTCGCCGTAATACCCCTTATCGAGAAGCCACTGATAGGAAGCCACCGCATCTTCAAGTGCCGCCGGATACGGATGTTCCGGTGCCACACGATAGTCCGGCGTCAGTACATTGCATCCGCGGCTTACCTCATTGTAAAGTCCCGCAAACACATAGTACGCATTGCGCACCGCGCCCATATAGCCGCCTCCGTGCAGCTGCAGGATCACATAATCCTGATTCGGATTCTCCTTTAAAGACAACAGTTTCATCGAGAAATTCTTCATCTCGATATGTGTCATATTAAAACAATCCGGGACAAGCCACGGCGGTTCCTTGAGTCTTTTGCGAAGTTCTCCGCTTTTGATCTTCTTGCCGATCTGCAGATCATTCGTCAGGTGCGACAACAGATCCGCGATCACGCGTCCCTTAACACTTGCTTCACTCTCTATCATACATGAAATCTCCGTTTTAACTCTGTTCTTGCGCGCCGGTCACCGATGATCAGCGTACCTAAGAACAAAAATACCGATGTTGCAAAAGCGATCCATACCAGATACGGAAATCTGATGATCCCTCCAATCCGAAGCCCTACCGGAATTATGCTGAGAATGATCGCCAGTATCTGTGCCATCATATAGCTCTGCCAGTTTCTCCGGTTCACGAGCGTCAGCACGAAAAGTGTCAGATCGATGAGAAGCACACCGAGCGGCAGCACATAATCCAGTGACCAACCCCGGTATCCGGTCAGGTAATCGATGCCCAGAAGCATGAGTACCGCAAGGATCACCAGACTTAACGTCTTAAACATATAACCCGATTTACCGATGATTGCCATACGAAGTACCGCATTGGCGTAGGCGAGGATCAGGCATGCCACAAGGCTCCACGCCACATCCGGATTCATGATATGATTGATCACCACCATAAGACATCCAGCCACGATTGACAGGAATAACAGCAGATTCTCCAACAGGCGGAATCTCCGGTTGACGCCGATTGCATTCGGATATGCATCCACATTCGGCTCATCGCCGCTCTCAAGCACATTCTTACAGAGCGGACAGCGATCCGTATCGTCCAAAATAATTACATTACACTTTTTACATCTACTCATAATATACTCCGTTCGTCTGAATCTCTACCTCAATCCCATCCGAAGCAATCTTGCGGAAAAAGGCCTTCTGCACCATCGCCTCCGCAAACACGGAGCTGAACGTAAAGACGAGCGTGTCCTTGTAGGAACAGATCGTTCCCTTGATATCCTGTCCCTTGGACATCGCAATAAACGCCTTAAATCCCTTCACATACGGTTCGTAGCGTTCATCAATCTTAATATTGCCGATGTTCGTGATCGTCGTCGTGTTGGCGACTGCCGACTTGGTATACACCAGCTTCATTGCAATATTCTTGATAAAAAGCGGTACCGGACGCATCAGTTTGTTCATCTGATTGGACACACTATAGGAAAACAGATCCTCGAGATGCTCCTTATTGATCTGGGAATGCAGGCTGTCTTTTATGATCTGCACCACTTCCTCAAACGTATACTGCTCCTTCTCTGCGCGAAATTCCGCCGACACCATGACAAAGAAATTCTTCGTTGTATTCGAATCAAAATACGGGCGCAGATTGACCGGAACCGCCACACGGATCGGTCGTCCGCCCGGCATACCGTGCAGTAACTCCGTATAAACACTCCAGACAAAAACCGACACCAGATACTCATTCAAAGAAGCACCGTACTTATGTGCCACTTCTTTAAGCTGTGTGATCGACATACTGCCGTGCATCACGCCAAACTCTCCTGCCGGAAGATGATCCTCCTTGATCAGGTACGCCTTCTCCTTATTAAAACCACTCGGCTTACTCTTTTTATAATTGCGGACAAAACTGTCCTCGCGGCACAACGATGTGTCTACGCTCAGCTTGTCCCCCGCATGCTCCGCCAGATCCGGATGGAGCAGGCGCAGATACTGATAGGTTAATTCTCTTAAGAAATTGATGCCTCCCATGCCGTCTGTCAGCACATGGAAAACCTCCAGATTGATCCTGCATCTGTAATAGGTGACACGGAACAGATAATTGTGATTTCGATTCTGCCGGATATAGCGGCACGGAAACATAATCTCCTCGGTCACTCTCGGAGCACGCTTGCCGTTCTCCTCAAAATAATACCAGAACACACCGGTCCTCATCCGCACATTAAATCCATCGAACTTCGGCAGCACGATATCCAGTGCCTGCTGCAGATAATCCCTCTGGATTTCCTCATTCAGATCCACACTGATTCGATACACATTCGTCATATTCTCCCCCGCGATCGACGGGAAGAGATGTGCGGTATTATCAAGCTTATCCCAGCGGATCTGCCGCGGAATCGGCTTTGCTTTACGATCCTTTTTACTCATAGCTATTTTACATTTCTTTCATCATTTTTTAAAACATGCTCACACCGGCAAAGCTGAGCGCCATCATGATCACACCAGCCAGAATTACACCGAGCATGACCGCGACCACAGTTGATTTAAAATCCATATCCAGAATACTTGCTGCAAGCGTTCCTGTCCACGCTCCGGTTCCCGGAAGCGGGATTCCTACAAAAAGAAGAAGTGCAAGAAACAATCCTCGTCCGGCTTTCTGCTGGAGCTTCTTGCCGCCTTTCTCGCCTTTTTCCAGACACCAGCTGAAAAAGCCTCCGATCACCGGCTTATCTGCGCCCCACTCAAGCACCTTGCGGGCAAACAGATAGATGATCGGCACCGGCAGCATATTGCCGATGATCGCGATAATATACGACTGGATGATCGGAAGATGACGGATCTGCGAGATTGGGATTGCCCCGCGCAGCTCGATCAATGGCACCATCGACACAAAAAATACAACCAGATAGTCAATCATGAAAAAATCCTCACTTTACTTATTCTTATTTAAATACGCTTCCAAAAAAGCGATAAACGTCTTCATCTGCTCATCCGTTCCGATCGTAATGCGCAGATATTCATTGATGCGCGCCGGTTTGCTGAAATGGCGCACAAAAATATTATTCTCGCGAAGTGCCTCAAACAAAGCCTCTCCGGATACATCCGGATGCTTTGCAAAGATAAAATTGCTCTTAGAATCTCCGAATACAAAACCGAGTCTCTTTAATTCCTGTTTCGTCCACTCTCTTGTCTTAATGATTTTGTCCCTTGTCGCCTCAAAATATGCCCGGTCGTTCACAGCTGCCGTACCTGCAGCGATCGTGATCGCATCCATCGTATAAGAATTAAAGGAATATTTGACATCATTTAAGTACTTGATGAGCGTCGGATTGCTGATAGCATATCCGATACGCGAGCCTGCCATCGAACGGGATTTCGAGAACGTCTGCACGACGATCACGTTGTCGTACCTGTCGATCAGTGGAAGCGCACTCACACCTCCGAAATCAATATATGCCTCATCGACCACAACAATGACATCCTGATTTGCCTTTATGATCTCCTCGATCTGCGCAAGATCCATCAGTTCACCGGTCGGCGCATTCGGGTTCGGGAAGATCACACCGCCGTTTGCGCGCATGTAATCCTTCGGATCGATCGTAAAATCATCCCTGAGCGGAATCTGCTCATACGGAATGCGCAGCATGTCTGCCCAGACATCATAAAAGGAATATGTGATATCCGGAAACAGGATCGGCTTCTTTGAATTAAAAAACGTCATAAACGTCATCGCAAGCACATCATCCGATCCGACTCCGACAAAGACCTGATCGTTTTCCACGTTATAATAAGAGGCGATTGCCTGCACAAGATCCGTCACGAGCGGATCCGGATACATGCGGAGACGGTCGATATCCACGCCTTTTACCGCTTCGGCAACGCCCGGTGCCGGCGGATAAGGGTTCTCGTTCGTGTTCAATTTGATAATGTCTGCCTTCTTTGGCTGCTCTCCCGGAACATACGGGACAACTTTACGTATATTTTCTTCCCAATTCTTCATAGTTCCTCCTCTTGGGCTGCTTTTCTTGTTTTCTTTTGCATCTGCCGCGATTGCATGAGCCACGACATATATCTATCACTGTACCGCATTATGGCAAAATTGTAAAGAATTCCCCCCTGCAAAAAGCGTTATTTTTATCAGTTTTACCCTCTTGCACATTTCTGCAATCGTGATAAGATAGATACACATTGCATATAACCAATAAGTAAAAATAAGAGGTAATACATATGGCATCTAACACAACAAAAGATATGACCAGCGGTTCCACCATGAAGCTGATCCTTGGATTTGCAATTCCACTTCTGATGGGAATGCTCTTTCAGCAGGTATACAGTCTGGTCGACACGATCATCGTCGGACGCTTCCTTGGTGTGTCCGCGCTTGCGGCCGTCGGTGCGACCGGAAGTATCAACTTTCTGATCATCGGCTTCTGTCAGGGAATCTGCAACGGATTTGCCCTCCCGGTCGCACAGCGCTTTGGCGCAAGAGATTACGACGGACTCCGCAAATATGTCGGCAACTCAGCGGTACTGTCCATCCTGTTTGGAGGCGTGATCACCTTTATCACCGTGATTGCATGCCGTCCGATCCTTGAGCTGATGCAGACACCGTCCGATATCATCGACCTGTCCTACAACTACATTGTCGTGATCTTCGCGGGAATTCCGGCGATCATGCTCTACAATATACTGTCCGCTTATCTGCGCTCACTCGGAGATTCCATCACACCGGTCATCTTCCTTGTGCTGTCCGCAGGATTAAATATCGGACTGGACCTGCTTTTTATCGTGACATTTAAGTGGGGCGTTTTCGGTGCGGCGTTCGCAACCGTACTCTCCCAGGCAGTATCCGGCGTTCTCTGCCTGCTGCTTATTATAAAGAAATTTGATATCCTGCATCTTTCGCGCGATGACTGGCGTCTCGACTGGAACTATTCCAAGTATCTTCTGATCATGGGACTTCCGATGGGACTGCAGTATTCCATTACCGCGATCGGCAGTGTCATCTTACAGGCATCCGTCAACACGCTCGGTTCCACCGCAGTCGCATCCATGACAGCAGGAAGCAAGATCTCCCTGTTTGTGATGTGTCCGTTTGACGCACTCGGTTCCACGATGGCAACCTTCGGCGGTCAGAATGTCGGTGCCGGCAAGCTTGATCGACTTGGAAGCGGTCTGCGCTCCGCCGTCATTCTCGGCGCGGTCTACTCCGCACTGATCCTTGTCGTATTGATCTTCTTCGGCAGAAATCTGATCCTGCTTTTTGTCAGTGCAAAAGAAGTGACTGTTATCGCACAGGCGAAACAGTTCCTTGTTACCAACGCCGCTTTCTATCTCATGCTGGCGCTTGTCAATATTGTTCGTTTTCTTATTCAGGGAATGGGATTCTCCGGTTTCGCTGTATTTGCCGGAGTATTTGAAATGGTTGCAAGAGCATTGGTCGGACTTGTGTTCGTTCCGATCTTCGGATTCAGCGCAGCCTGCTTCGCCAGCCCTCTGGCATGGATCCTCGCAGACTGCTTCTTAATCCCGGCTTTCTTCCACTGTCGGAAGAAGCTTCAGAAATCTATGACTCGTTAACTTTGTTTACGAATCTTCCGAAGGCCGCGCGGCCTTCCTCGGTGCATTTGTACACACCGGCGTCTTTTAATACCTGTTCAAACACAAGACCAATTTCCTCATGGAGAATATCCATTACATTCTCCTGAGTGAGTTGGTCATATTTTTTTGTGATCATCTCAGCCCAGTCGGCATGGGATGCGAGTGTCTCTGTGGCACGCAGATCACTCTTCTCAACAAGTGCCTGTGCCAGTTCTTTCATCTCGTCCTTCAGTCGTGCCGGAAGTACGGCAAGACCCATAACCTCGATCAGTCCGATGTTCTCTTTCTTGATATGATGAAGTTCGGCATGCGGATGGTAAACACCAAGCGGATGCTCCTCTGTGGTCAGGTTGTTGCGCAGAACCAGATCAAGCTCATAGTCCTCGCCTCTTCTTCGTGCGATCGGTGTGATCGTGTTGTGCGGCTCACCATCAGTCTCAGCATAAATAACCGCTTCCTCATCGGTGTAGCCTCTCCATGCAGTTAAAATCTTGTCTGCCAGTTCAATCAGACGATCCTTGTCGCCTGCGGTAATACGGATTACAGACATCGGCCACTTCACGATACCTGCTTTCACATCTTCAAATCCGTCAAATGTGATCTCTTTCTCGATTGGAGCCTTTTCCATTGCGAACGTATAATGTCCGCCCTGGAAATGGTCATGGCTTAAGATCGAGCCTCCGACGATCGGCAGATCCGCATTGGATCCGACGAAATAGTGCGGAAACTGTGTTACAAAATCAAGGAGCTTGCCGAATGTCGCACGCTCAATCTTCATTGGAGTGTGCTGACCGTTGAATACGATACAATGCTCATTGTAATACACATACGGTGAATACTGGAAAAACCAGCCGCTGTCGTTGATCGTTACCGGAATAATACGGTGATTCTGTCTGGCCGGATGGTTGACACGGCCCGCATATCCCTCATTTTCACGACAAAGCTGGCACTTTGGATAGCTGCTCGCCTTGGCGTTCTTCGCTGCGGCGATCGCTTTCGGATCCTTCTCCGGTTTGGAGAGATTGATCGTGATGTCAAGTGTTCCGAACTCCGTCTCGGTTGTCCACTTGAGATCCTTTTTGATGCGCGCACGGCGAATGTAATTGCTGTCGCAACTCAATTTATAGAAATAATCTGTTGCAGCCTGTGCAGACTTCTGATAAAGACAATCAAATTTATTCTGTACCTCACTCGGACGTGCAACCAGACAGCCCATCAGCTTCGTATCGAACAGATCACGATATACAACGCTGTTGTGCTCGAACATGCCTCTCTCAAAAGCATCATCGAGAATCTCTGCAAGAATGTCCTCCAGAACTGTCTCCGCATCCTCCTGCGTCTCAATCTTCTTGTGATCCTTCCAGACGTCATCACTGATCTCGTCCAGTCCAAGTGTTTCAAGTAAGCGGTTCACGGTATACACATAATCGGTCTCCGGAACAAGTCCCGTTGCCACACCGTAATCTGCCAATTGTAAAATACGATCCTGTACCATAATGTTTCTCCCCTCTCTATTATCCTGTTTATGCATCCAGTCTGCATGGGCCGGAGCCAACCTGTACGACATAGAAATCGGCAGCATATCCGATCTTGTCCTCGTAGGCTGCACCTACGCTCTCGATAAAGTGATCCACAGCCGCATCCTCAACGATGCTTACTGTACATCCTCCGAATCCAGCACCGGTCATACGGGAACCGATCACACCGTCCACCTTCCATGCTTCCTCAACCAGTGTATCAAGCTCGATTCCGGTTACTTCGTAATCGTCACGAAGCGATACATGGGATGCATTCATAAGCTCTCCGAACTTCTTTAAATCCTGCTTCTGTAATGCATCAACCGCCTGAATCGTTCTCTGATTCTCATAGACTGCATGATGTGCTCTGCGAACACGGACCTCATCCTTGATGGCATCCTTGTTTGCCTCGAACTGCTCCTCGGTAAGCTCGCCGAGTGACTTGATATCGATCACTTTCTGTAACTCTGCCAAAGCAGTCTCGCACTCGCTTCTTCTCTCGTTATACTTGGAATCGCCGAGTCCGCGTTTTTTGTTGCTGCATGCAATCACGATCTTCGCTCCGTCCAGTTTCAGTGGAACATAGGTATAATCCAAAGTGTTGGTATCGAGGAAGATCGCATGGTCTTCCTTGCCCATAGCGATGGCAAACTGATCCATGATTCCGCAGTTGACACCGTTGAAATTGTTCTCTGAGAACTGACCGATCAAAGCCAGATCCTGATTCGTCACATCAAATCCGTACTGATCCTTTAAGATATATCCGGTTAAAACTTCTACCGATGCGGAAGAAGAAAGTCCGGAGCCGTTTGGAATATTTCCGAACAGTAACAGATCAAATCCTTCTGTCACTTCCATTCCGCGCTCCTTGAATGCCCAGATCACTCCCTTCGGGTAGTTTGTCCAGTCTGCATCCTTGCTTGGTACAAGATCATCCAGAGATGACTCAAGCACACCAAGCTGCTCAAAATTCATAGAGTAAAAACGGAGTTTGCGATCCGATCTCTTTCTTACAACACCGTAAGTTCCGATCGTCAGTGCACATGGAAATACATGACCGCCGTTGTAGTCGGTATGCTCACCGATCATATTTACACGTCCCGGTGCAAAATAGATTGCGCTCTCACCTTCTGCTCCAAATACTTCTGCAAATTTGTTTTTCAAATTTTCTACCATTTGTCCTTCTCCTTTTCTTTGCACACATTCTCTGCAACGTTTTTAATAATGAAAAAGCGTATTACATTCTCTCTTGTTATCCTGATAAAATCATTATATCCGGTCAACAAGTAAATGCAATACGCTTTTTTCAAGTTGCAACATTCCCGAGAACACATACAACAAAAGTATATGTTTTAGTTCTTATCTGATTTTTTGTCCGATTTCTTATCGTCCTCCATATCGTCCTTCTTGTTTTCCTGCGCCGCCTTTTCAAGTTCCGCAAAATCCTTTTGTGCTTTCTGCAGGGTCGCATAGTTGGTCACATAGGTTTTCGCATTCGCATTCAGCTTGTCATATGCCGCCTGCGCCTTGTTGATCGCGTCCCCGGATTTCTCCGTCACCTTGCCGATCGCATCGATCAGTTTTACAACCTGTGAAGCTGATGCCTGATCCACCACAGCCGTACTCTCGGTTCCCGGCAGTTCATACACAAGCACCGGATAATTGGCCGATACATTCTCGAAGATCACCTTTGCCGCGCTCGTAGGCAGATTGATACAACCATGCGATCCCGATGTCTTATAGATCGCACCTCCAAAACTGCTGCGCCAGTATGCATCATGCATTCCGACATTGCCTGCAAACGGCATCCAGTAAGTTACCGGAGTCTCATAGTTTTCTCCGCGCAGTACGGCATCCTTCTGCGTATACGTGATTCCATATGCACCGGTCGGCGTATCATACCCGCGCGCCAGATTGCCGGACACGAAATCCGACTCGATCACAAGCTTGCCCTCTTTATATAAGAACAGATGCTGCGCCGTCAGGTTGATCTCCACGTAGGAATCTCCGTAGTCATTACCCTCATGGCTGTTCGCCGTCATCAGATAATTGAGATCTCTCGTAACCGGTTTTCCGGCCTTGATCTCCTTGATGATCTGCTTCGTCTCCGTATCGTTATCGACCTTCCAGCCGTAGCAGCTCAGTCCGATCGTTACCGTCTTGCCATACGAAGTCTTTAACTTCTTGGCCGTATAACAGGTATTGTATTTCTTCGCCAATCCCGCAACATATTCTGCCACTTTCTTCTTGCGGATGACCGGCTTTCCTTCTTTATTAAGCGCGATCCACTCGCCGAACGTTGTCGCATCGAGCACTTCTGTGCTCTCCCCGATCTGATAGGTGATCGTCGTCCTGGCGTATTGGTTCATCGTATCGATTGCTGCCGCCAGCGTCTCATCATCGTCAAAAACCGTAGGATTTATGTATGCATCCGCCTTTTCAACGGACAGCGATTCCGCAAGCTGTGCCACAGCCGCATCCGCAGCCTCATAAAGCTTATCACGGTCAATGGTCGTTCCCATCACACACGGCTGCAGGGCAAATCCGTTCTCCTTATCATACGGAGCGATTGTGGCATCCTGTGGTGCGACCTGATTCTCCGGCTGCATGCAGTCGAGCGCATCGATCTGCTGTGCCAGTTTATCCGCATCATAGCTTACCAGCGTCTCATTCTCCAGGGTATCCGGGACCAAAAGCTTTGCGGGCCATGCAAATCCACTCTGTGCGCCGATCATATCCTCGATCTCTGATCCCCACTGCGGCTCAAGATCGATATCCGCCCCTTTGATCTGTTCCTTCTTATCCTCGCGCTCCTTGACTGTAAGCACATAAGAATGGATTTCATCCGCTACTTCCGCTTTCACTTTCTCCGCCGTGTATCCGCCGACTTTGCGGTCATTTAACTTTGTCCCCGGCAGAAAACGGTTCATAAAATACAGACTCACACCCACATAGATCACGAGCAGCATTCCGACTGCTGCAGCGATCATGATCCGGATGCGCTTTTTCCGATCCACCGTTTGAACTTTTGTATTCTCTTCGCTCACTTCTTTTTCCTCTCTCGTACACTCAATCTGTTCTATTATAACCAATTTATGAAGATTTCACAAATATTTAATTAACATTGTTTTTCCCCTATTGTCGCCCCCTCAAACCGGTGCTATAATCTAGCCATAATTTGATGTGATTGGTCGAACCGGACGGGTCGATCGTATATCCGCAGGGGGTTGGTTATGACATCACCAAAGACGCCACTTAAAATCAGACTTGCCCGTTTTTATCAGAAATATAAGCATCTTCTGATTTTACTCTACTTTTTTGTATATCTGGCATGGTTTGCCTATATTGAAAAAAATATCAAAACGCATTTTCACGTGGTGCATGTACCGCTCGATGACTACATACCGTTCTGCGAGTATTTCGTCATTCCGTATCTGTTATGGTTTGCGTATGTTGCATGGGGCATCGCCTATATGGCACTACATAACAAATCGGACTATTACCGGCTTTGTACTTTTCTGTTCACGGGTATGACGCTTTTTCTCCTGATATCTACGTTTTACCCGAACGGACATTATCTGCGCCCTTACTATTTTACACACCACAATATTTTCACACAGCTCTGTGAAATGCTGTACGCGACGGACACGCCGACAAACCTGTTTCCGAGTATCCACGTATATAACTCGATTGGTATTCATCTGGCGGTCTCCCGCAATGAACAGTTGAAGAAAAACAAGACCGTTCAGCTGATCTCCTTCGTACTGATGATGAGCATTATCCTCGCGACCATGTTCATCAAGCAGCATTCCGTATTCGACGTAAGTACCGCTTTAGTTCTGGCTTATGTCATGTACCGGATTGTATATCGGCATAACTGGTCCAACTCCACACTCGCATCACGCATAAAGTCGCGAAAACATTTTCTTCCGGACAATGAAATATGATCCTGCAAAAAAGACTGTTACCACTCGGCAACAGTCTTTCTTTTACACTTCTATTATTCTCCGGCTTTCCGCTCGATCACATGACGGTACAGCGGATCGACCATCTGATAGATTTCATCCTGATTCTTCTGCTGCGACTGAAACTCCTCCGCAAGATCCTCAAGCTGCATACGGTTGCGCTCCTCCGACTTTGCGATCTCCTCATCCGCATTCCGAAGACTCGTGATCTCGTTTGCAACTCCCGTAAGCTGATCCGACACGTTCGCCGCACCTGCCGCATCGGCCTGCCTCACCATATCGGCACAGGATTTCATCAGACGCGCCGTAGCAATGTTGTTCTCCTTGAGCAGTCCGATCAGATGATGCATCTGCTCCTCCAATTCCGCAATGCGCTGTCCGGCTTCTTCAAGCTGCATCCGGCTCTCCGCAATGACAGCATCATAATTGGAAGCATATGAGCGGATATCTTCCGCAGCTGTCACAAACTGCTTACCACTCTCCCCGAGACGTCCCGCCTCGATCGCCGCATTCAGCGCCAGCACGCCCATCTGCTTACCATATTCCTGCATGCAGTCCAGTTTCTCGGAAAACTGCTGATTCTGTGTCTTTAGTCCGCCCGGAAATTCGCTCAGATATTTGGAAGGTGTGGTAAAATGCTTGTTGTCATCCACAAGTCTGGTGGTCTCCTCCAACAGCTGATGCATATCCGCAACAAGGCGCTCCATCTGCGCCTCCTGCGCGATCATCGCATCCCTGCACTCTCCGATCGTGCGTCCGAGTCCTGCCTCAATCTCCACGTTACCGCTTGCAAGAGAAGCTGCATTCTGCACATTGTCCTTCACCTGTGCAACATCCGCCCCTACCTGTCGGTGGGATTCTTTGATCTCCGACATCGTCGCATAAAACATCTCGCCCTTGCTTCCGGTCTCTGCAAAAAACTGCTCATCCACCTGCACGGTCCGCTTTAATTTCTCTATATCCTCCTGGCTGACTTTATTCTTGCCAAACATCCCAATTCCTCCAAAAACACAATGTCACTGTCTTTATTTTACAATGTCGGGCGCCTTTTTTCAACGATAATATTGTATTTCAAACTGCAGACTTTCGCTGTCGCGGTACCGGTTGATCTTCGGATAATAGACCATGGAAAGCCGGATCGCATTCTCCCTTCCGTGCCTTGCCTTCTCCAGTTCCGCCGCACCGAACTGCGCCGTTATGTATTCCTCCAATGCCGCTATATCGCCAAAATAGATACCGGACACCGGTGATCCGTGTTCCGACACCAGACTCAGGCGCAGAACATTCTGATTCTTTCCAACAGTCCACATCCGGCTGATGCTCAGATTCCGGTCCGCAAACATCGGCTTGGGATTATCCTTGCCAAAAGGCGCAAGCACACGAAATTCCTCCACGAGCGCATTGGTCACGTAATCGACCGGCATCGGCACATCGATATGTACTTTCGGCTGCAGCTGCTCCACCGTGAGAGGACAGTTCTCATTCATCTGCGCCCGGAACACATTGATGTTCTCCTCCGGCAGGGAAAGCCCCGCCGCCATCGGATGCCCGCCAAACTTGGTAAAAAGCCTGCTGCACCGACACATTTCCTCATACATGGAATAGCCTTCCACGGATCTGCCGCTGCCCTTGATCCCTTCCTCGCCTCTCGTGAGGACAAACGTCGGTCTGCCGTAATACTCGCGGATACGTCCGGCGATAATTCCGGCAATGCTCTCATGTGCATCCGGCAGAAAGATTACGAGCACCGGATCGTTCTCATACCCTGCTTCCTCACAGATCAGTTTCGCCGCCTCCACGCCGTCTAATGTCATTGCCTTGCGTTCTTCGTTGAGCACGACAAGTTCATTGGCAAGCTGCGCCGCGATATTTACATCCTTCGTCTGAAAAAGCGCCAGCGCTCGTTTCGCCGTATCCAGTCGTCCCGCCGCGTTAATGCACGGTCCCAGCACAAACCCAAAATGATAGCTTTCGATCTGTTCCGGCAGCAATCCACACCGTGCGATCAGCGCCATCATCCCGATGTTTGCCGTATGGTGGATCCTCTTTAAGCCTTCCCGGACAAGAATACGGTTTTCTCCGGTCAACGGCATCACATCACCGACCGTTGCAAATGCAACAAATTCCAAAAGCTCATTTGCCTCTTTTGCATCGATCCCCATCTTCTCATACAGGATACGGACCACATTCCACGCAACACCCGCGCCGCACAGATCCTTGTACGGATACGGACATTCTTTCTGATGCGGATTAACGATAGCATCCGCCTCGCTTTGCTTATAATGCCTTTGCCCGTCCTCTTCCTCATACGGAATCTCGTGATGATCCGTGACAAGAACGGTCATCTGATGTTTTTTCGCGTAAGCGATCTCCTCGATCGCTGCAATTCCATTGTCGCAGGTGAGGATCGTATCCACCTGTGCCGCAAGTGCATCCTCGATCAGATGCAGATTCAGCCCATACCCGTCGGTGATCCGGTTCGGGATCGCCACGTCCACATCCGCACCACACCGCGACAGCGCATGATATAAAATGTAGGAGGACATCACGCCATCAATATCGTAATCGCCGATGATCCGGATTTTCTTTCCATCCTGCATTTTATGAGTCAGAATATCCACAAGCCGCACAACATCCTTCATCTCATGTGCGTCCGCCAAATCCTTAAGCGTTCCGCCCAGATACTGCGCGATTGCCTCATCCCCTACCACATCGCGGTTTCTTATGATGCGTGCCGTCACCTGATCGATGCCGAAACGGTTTCCGATTTCCTTAAAAGCCGCTCTCTTACTTGTCACTACCCACTGCTGCATACAACACGTTCTCCAATCGTAATCCCTGTGGTGGCGCGGTATATCCTGCCACTTCTCTATTTTTTGCCGCAAGGACCTCTTTCATACTCTCTGGCTCGCGCTCACCTCTCGCCACCTCGATCAGTGTTCCGGTCAGGATCCGGATCATATTCTGCAAAAAGCCGTCCCCGGTATAGCGGATCTCGATCTCATCCCCCTTCTCGAGGATCGCGATATCCATGATCGTGCGCACCGTCGATTTCTTCATACGCTTGTTTCCACAAAACGATGCAAAATCGTGCGTTCCGATCAGCTCTGCTGCCGCCGTCCGCATTCTGTCAACGTCAAGCGGCCTGCCGTAATGGTACACAAACCGCCGCGCAAACACATCTGCCACCGGACTTGTCCGGATCCGGTAGCTGTATGTCTTCGATACTGCATTGTAGCGGCTGTGGAACCGCTCGTCCACCTCCATGATCTCCGTGACTGCAATGTCCTCCGGAAGAAATTCGTTTAAATTTTCAAAAATCTCCTCCATCGAAAAATGCGCATCGATATGAAAATTTGCCACCTGCCCGGCGGCATGTACACCGGCATCCGTCCTTCCCGAACCGATCACTTCCACCGGATGACCGGCAAGCTTGAAAAGCACGTTTTGAAGCTTCCCCTGAATGGTCGCATCTGTCGCTTTCTGCACCTGCCAGCCCTTATATCTTGTTCCGTCATACTGAACGGTAATTTTGTAGTTTTTCATGTGTTCACTCTTCTTTTCTCTACAGACTCATCCCATTTATTAAAACACAAAGTCTCTGCGCTGTCTATATCCGCGCTGCGCTCCGGTGGTCCCGCCCCGCTGCTCTCAACGAAGCTCCGCGATCCTCGATACCGCCACATAAATATCCGAGATCCGATACCATGTCGGATAATCCACAATTCCGGTCACCGGAAGTCCGAATACCGACTGGAATTGCTGCACGGCTTCCTTGGTTCGGTTGCCGTAGATGCCGTCCGGTGTGATCGACGGGATTGCCGGATACGCTCTTGAAATGCGCTGCAGCTGTTCCTGAAGCTGACGCACTTTCTCCCCGCTTGATCCGATCGTCAGATCATCCCCCGGCCATGATGCCGGAATACCGGAGATGCCCTGCGCGGAGTTGATGTAAATATCGCTTCCATAATAATTGCGCAGGATCTCGATCGCAGAATATCCCTGATCTCCGAGATACTTACTGCCCCACTGCGTCATCCAGTTCGGGCAGCTTACTTTCTGCCCGTCACAATACTGGGTCAGGATCGGCTGTCGCACATTCGGGCGCGACAGATAATTTTCAAACATCTCATCTACGATCGTCGAAATGCTTTGGAAAATATTTCTTCCGTACATAAATTTGTGATCGTATGCAGTGGAGGATGTGATGGTGAAGTTAAACCCCTTCCCTCTATACATCGGAGCCATCGTTTTCAAGTAACTTTTTATCTAAAAAAATATCAAGATTTATCTTGAATTTTATGGTGATATCTTCCTCTTTTACAATGATCTGATCGATCAGTGTGGAGAGGATCATCTGCTTTGTCTGCACATCTGCCTCGTGGAAGATTTCATTCCATTTCGGCATCGTCTCCACAAACGCCTGTAACTCGCCCGACTGTATCGACACCTCATCCAGCCGCTTCTGCAAACCTTTTCTTTTTGACTCGATCTCCTGTTTTGCTGCTTCCTTCTCCTCAATGATTGCAGACAATTTCTCCACACTAAACGCAAATTCTCCTCGAATTGCTTCGGGCAATTTTTCCTCAAGCGTCTCAATATCTCCTACCAGCCGCTTGATTTCTTTCTCTAAATCTTTGAGTTCGCGTTTTATGTCTTTGCTCTGCTGCGCCTGCATATCCTCGATTTCTTTCGTGATATCAATCTTCTTTAAATTTTCCAGATACGTTTCTACTGTCGAAAACACAATACTTTCCAGATATGGTTGCGAATAACTTTGTCTTGGTTTGCATTTATTCGGGCAACCATAACGCCCTACATAAGAAACCTTTTCTTCTCCCGTTTTTCTACTCGTCCAATGATTTGCGTAGCCTGTATTCTTAAGCCTTTTTCCGCAATACCCACAATAAACCAAGCCTGTCAGCGCCAGCCTGCCCCTTGTAGAAAAAGGCACATGATACTGCTGCATATACAAGTCATTGTGTACCTGTCTGGCTGCGTTGATCCGATTCTTTCGCGCCTCTCGGATTTCCTGCGCCCGCTCCCACAGTTCCTGCGAGATGATCGTAATATCAGGATTCTGCTCTCTGGCATACGTCCAATCTTTTCTGTCTAAGCGAGTGCTTTTTGCGTGACCATCTTTTCTTCTGTTGTATGCAACATATCCCATGTATATGGGATTGGTCAAAATACTGCGCACTGTTCCGTTCTTCCAAACTTCTAAAATAGGTGCTGGTACGCCATTTTCATTGAGTGTCTTGGCAATCTTCTGATATCCCATGCCTTGATTGACTGCATAGGAATAAATCAGTCTGACAATTTCTGCCTGTTCGGGAACAATGACAAGTTTATGTAATGCTCTGCCATGGTTACTGATTTCTCCAGATAATGCCAATTTGTAACCATAAGGCGCCTTGCCACCGACAAACCTCCCATCCTTTACCAACTCCACCATGGTATCATGCACGCGCATACCTGTTTTCTTACTTTCGCCCTCGTTCTGCCAAAAGCGAATATAGTTGAGCAGTTTATCAATATGCTCCTCTGTTTTTAATTGTCCGTCTTTGATCGTCCAAACCTCAATCCCCATGCGATTGAGTTCCGCCACATAGAAACTGTACTCTTCCTGTCTGCCGATTCGATCCGACATATAGGCGAGGAGAATTTCAAACTCCCCTCGCTTTGCATCCTGCATGATTTCTTGAAGTACCTCTCTGTCCTCCACTCCATTGTGATAGGCTGATATTCCTTTTTCAAGGTACTCCCTGTCAAATATCCAGTCCGCGTGTTTTGCAATAAACTGCTCCGCCTCCGCACGCTGAATCGGAATGTCATCATCGTGCAGTTGCTGCCGCGATGACACGCGGAGCAGAGTCCGAACTCTTTTATTCATTTTTCTTTTCTCCTCTCATAGGTTCTTCTCCCACTTGGGAGGAGGATTCTAACGCTGATAGCGACTTCTGCCTAGCCCCTAATTGAATTTTACCTAGATAAATCTGACGCAAACACCTTTCAAAGCGTTCTGCGTCTTTGGGATCAACCGTATATGGAAATTCCAAAGTGATATGCACTTTTTTATTTCCAAGGTTGACTTCTTCTGAATATGTTTCCATATTCTCCATATTGTTTTGCTCACATGTGTTGTTTTTTAATACATTATGTGAAGTGATGTTGGGATATTCTAACACGATAACCTTCTTTGCAAGCGATTATCCGAGTTAAATAATCCTTGTGCTTTATACTCTCCACACTTGTCCTCCTTTCTTGTGATATGATTGGTTTGTCTGGCAGATTGCTCTGCCAGATACCCTTTGCCTGTTGCTTATACAGAAAAGGTAAATAATTTTTTCTTTTCTGGTGCGTCTGA
>CAVHWG010000157.1:0-10399 GCA_963639645.1 Firmicutes bacterium TM09-10
TTAGAATACTACTGCTAATTTTTTTACAATATGGAAATCCGGTATCTGTGTATTGAAAATGATTGAGATCTGATGCACGCCAAAAATTTGCCTCATAGTAAAATAGGTAAAATTTGCAACTGCTTCGGGGTTCCATTTTGCTCGCTAATTGCGTTAGATAAACGATTTGTTATTGTCTATTCAAAATAGAGCCCGAAGTTATTTTGCAAATTTTCCTAAAAAAATCACCGTATGGTCCGATGTCGTAAGGATTGATGGTTAACCAGGTTATGAAATTCATCTGATTCCGTCATACCATCCAAAATCACACTGCCAATTTTTATACCTATTTTGTCCGGTGTCGTCCGCCTTAGAATATGAAAAATCAAAGTCGCCAAACCCGAATTCGCCTACAACTCTAATTTGCCGTACACTTCCATAGGAATGTATGCCTTGATTGCAATTCCCTCCGGCACATACTCCTCGGAAACCAGTTCACCCTTCTCACGGACAAGCTGGATGATTCCCGCCTGCGTATATGGAATTACACGCTCGATATACACTTTATTCTCGCGGAGCATCTCCTGTAACAGTTCCTTGATCTCGTCAAGCCCCTCGTTGCGTGCCGCAGAGATCATAAGAATATGATCCGCACGAAAATCCTGCAGCGGCTCATCGTCCGTGCGCTGATCCATCTTATTGAAAAGCGTGACGATTTTCTTATTCTTGATGCCAAGGCGATCCAGTGTCTCGTAGACGATGTGCATCTGCTTATCCATCTGCGGATTGGAAGCATCAACCACATGGAAAATGTAATCGGCATACTTTGCTTCCTCGAGTGTACTCTTGAATGCCTCAATCAGATGATGTGGCAGCTTGCGGATAAATCCGACCGTATCGGTCAGAAGCACCTGCTGGTGTCCGTCGAGTGCGAGCATTCTTGTTGTCGGATCGAGGGTTGCAAAAAGCTTATCCTCCTCAAGCACCTCTGCATCGGTCAGGTGATTTAAGAGTGTAGATTTGCCGGCGTTCGTATAGCCAACGATTGCAACAACCGGAACATCATTTTTCTCACGTCTTGCGCGTGTGATATCACGATGTTTGACGACTTCCTTTAATTCACGGTTGAGCTGCGCGATACGATCGTTGATCAGTCGCCGGTCGATCTCAAGTTTTTTCTCTCCGGGACCCCTTGTTCCGATTCCGCCACCGAGACGCGACATCGACTTGCCAAGTCCGCTCAGACGGCTGAGACGGTATTTCAGCTGCGCCAGCTCCACCTGGATCTTGCCTTCACTCGTAGTTGCGCGCGCCGCAAAGATATCCAGAATGATCAGTGTGCGATCCATCACTTTTGTTGCAAGTATCGCTTCAAGATTCTTCATTTGTGCAGGAGATAATTCATCATCACACACAATTCCGGTAGCACCGGTTACTGCAAGAAGCTGTGCGATCTCATCTACCTTACCGGTTCCCACATACGTTCCCGGGTGGATACTCTCACGCTTCTGGATCAGTGTACCGACTACGACAGCGCCCGCTGTCTTAACCAGTTCCGCAAGTTCTGCGAGGGAATCCTCTGCATCGTCCCCCTCCTGCTCGCTGACGCCGACCAAAATCACTTTCTCTTCGATTTGTTCATTTTCGTAGGTTTCTGCCATTATCTCGTCTCCAAAAATGTGCTTTCTTTCTGTGCATCCTCATCCGACGGATACTGCTCCAGATAATCCGCAAGCATCGTCTTTGCCGATGCAAAATCACCGCTGTACTCATATGCGGCAATCGCACTCTTCATCAGGTTCTGTTTATTCGGAACCTTCTCCAACGCAAGTCCCGCATTAAAATAGGTCAAGGCATCCGTATAATTGCCCTCTCCCATCTCCTCTGTTCCAAGATCATACAGTTCGTAGGAAGTTGCAACACCGCTGTCAAGATACTCTTTCACACATTTGTCCGCTTTATCCGTATCACCGTTTGCCTTATAGGTCTGTGCGAGATAGTAGGAAGCCTTTGCCTGTCCACCTTCCTTCGCTTTCTCCAGATCCGTCTGTGCCGTCTTATAATCACCGAGCAGATAGCTGATACGGCCCTTGTATAACAGATCTTCCGCATTATCACCCTTGATCTCCAACGCCGCATTTAAGTACTTCTGTCCGTCCTGTCCCAGTCCATGCTGATTCATTGACTGATAGATACCTATATAAATTTCATAATCCTTCTTATCTTCCTCGACCGCACGCTCATAATCCGCCAGGGCCTTCTCCTGATCCCCCATATCAAAATACAGATTGCCGCGCAGATAGTATGCCCGTCCGTCCTTGTTATAATCGATGATCGCATTATAAGTTTCCAGCGCATCATCGGTCGCACCATTTAAAGACTGGGCTTCTGCTTTATAAAAGCAGATGTCGATCTCCTTCTCGCCCACCTTGCCCAAAGACTGATCCAAAGCATTCTGAAACGCCTGAATCGCCTCATCGTACTTGCCGATCTGCAGACAGTTGATTCCGTACTGACGATAGGCATCCTGCTCCTTTGTATCCTTTGATCCACATGCTCCGAGGGACAGTGCAAGCACCGCCGCAAGCATGACTGAAACTATACGTTTTCTCATTTTGTCTACTCTCTTTCCGGGAACATCAGCCCATTTAAAATTGCCTTTGGCAAGGGCTGACGCTACATGTCAAGTTTTCCCAGAAAACTTGACACATTTATTGTACCCCTATCTTACCATATCTGTTATAAAAAAACATCCCCCGAAAAAATCGGGAGATGTCCATTTCACTTACTGCGTTCTCTGCGCTTTGCGCGCCTTCTTATGTTCATACATTTTCTCATCCGCCTCGTTGATGTAATCTTGAAACGGTCGAGAGAAATCAGAAACCACTACACAGCCCAGGCTCACCTCGATTGGGAAATCCACATTATACGCCTACCGCAATATTATCATTTGCACGAAAAAAACAAGGCTGCCCTCCTCATATAGCAACCTTGTTTTCTGCTTTTAACTATATTGTTAATGATTTTAAAAATATTCCATTAAGAAATTGTTTTTCGGATAGAATACCTGATCGATGAGTCCGCTTGAAACAAATTTCTCATCCACAATTTCGACTCCGTCGTAATCCGATACTTCCCCAAATCGGAATCCGCGAAAGATACCATGCGAAAATGCCGGTATATCCATACAAATCTGTGGTGTAATACCATCCGCAGCTTTCGTCACGGAAACAGCCTTTCCATTCTCGAATACAACCTCATAATTTCCATTATTATCTGCGATCTGAGCATCCGACACTTCAATCACAAATTTACCGGATCCAATATACTTTGCATCCTTAAGTGCATGCGCCACATTGACAACACGCACCATGCCAAGTGGCAGAAGGCTCTCTGCATACACACCAAGAGACCATTCTTTCACCAGAAATTCCATCGTCTCGCAAGCCGGGATCGTATACAGAACACGCACATGATCGCTCGCCATCGACTTCACCAGTGTTAAGAATCCCTGCATACCTTCTTTGCCCAGATAAACAAGACGATCACAGATTACGATCTGCCCCTCGTCACGTTTTTCCTTATGGATCGTAAAGCAGGCAAGCGGTGTCTTATCACTTCGATAATAAATATAAGTGAACTTCTGATCCTTGTATGGATTTGCCTTCGTAGCAAATGCATATTCATATGTCTCATTATGAATCATGCCGTTGTACTTTTTCTCCCAGATTTCGTATAAACCCTGAATATCGGCAAATACTTCCTCCCGGTTCGACTCATCCACCATGACGCAGCAGCCGCCCTGTAAGTCAAATTTTGGAATCATGGATAACAGGTAATTGCACTGTTTTCCGAAACAACCCATCTCAAAGCCGAATTTCCGGTAATATACACTCGAGAAAGGATACAGGTACGCGAAATCCACACCTTCCTTATAAATATCCGGAAGCAGCGCTTCGAAACATTTCCGGATCCCACCATGTCTACGGTACTGCGGAAGCGAAGATACGCCGCCGACACCAGCCATCTTCTTGCGTGCTCCATCGAAATTCATCTCGTAGGATGTAAGATAGATACAACTTGTCATCGTCTTATCATCGTCTTCAAATGCTGCATATTTGTTGAGAGGGTTCTCATCCTCCCGCGACTTTGGATTACTGATACAGTCCTCATATACCTTCTTTGCATCGTCTTCATTATCGTATGTAAACTCAAAAGCCGTTGCAAATAATTCTTTTGTTCTCTTTAATTCTTCCAGTTTGATTTTTCTGATGATCATAATTTTTCTTTCCAATAGCATCATACAGCCGGCTCACAACAAGCCGGCTGCACAATTGAAGTATTTTGTTTACTTGTTAAATCTCAATTATTTGTTCTTCTCTGCCATGAAGCTGTCTAACTGAGCGTTAGCATCATCGATAACATCGTTGATACCAGCATCCTCGAGTTTCTTAAGGAACTCAGGAATCTTCTCATCTGGGTTTACAGCACCTGTGCAAAGTGGAAGCATGTACTCAGCTACAACGTTTGCGCAAGATCCCATCTGAGTCTCGCAGTTTGTTGGGTCATAAGCAAATCCTAAGATCGGGATTTCCTTAGCATTTCCGTAGTAATCCTTGAATGTATCCCAGAAATCAGCACCCTGATCAACGGTTGGTGTAAGGATTGTTACGTTACCCATACCATTGGTCCATGGCTGGTAATCTGCTCTCTTGTCTGTGAACTTAACAAGACCATCCTCTAACTCGTAGTGAACGCCTTCAACACCATAGTTGAGAAGTGTCATAAGAGTAGAATCTGTGTTCAGTAAGTTCAGGAACATCATAGCTCTCTCTGGGTTCTTAGAAGCTGTAGAGATAGCCATCATGGCACCCTGTGAAGACGTTGTATCAACATAAGCGTCTGTACAAGGAACCATCTTAACTTCGATTCCACGCTCCTGAGAAGCCTGAAGCTCATATCCTAATGAGTAAGACTGTGTTCCGATTAAGTACTCGCCTGTAAGCTGCTTAGCACTTCTTACATCGTTAGCCTGGTTAGCATTTGCCATAGATGGATCAATATATCCTGCCTGATAGTACTCATAAGTCTTCTCAGCAAACTTCTTGAACTCGTCTGTTGCAAACTTGTTAAGAATCTTGTTGCCATAAGCACCTGGCTGAGATACATCATCCGGGTTGATGTAGTATGACATAAAGTTACCTGTTCCGCTGTCACCAACTACGATAGCTGAGTTACATACCATACGCTCTAATACAGCCCCCTCAACTAACAGTGGGTAGAAGTCAGAGCCACCGGCCTCTTTTGCTTTCTTTAACATCTCAGCGAACTCATCACTGTAGTAATCAAGATGCTGAACATCATCATCGGTGTATCCGAGATCTTTCATTCTTGTCATGTTAACATCCCAGCAGTTCTGCGTAGCGATATCCTTATATCCCGGTACTGCGTATACGCCGTATCCATCGGCTCCGTTGATGGTTGCACCGTTTGTTAATACTTCCGGAAGTATGCTCCACAGATCAGATGCATACTTCTCGATAAGGTTATTATCCGGGTTGTCAAGTCTTACCCAATATCCGTCACGTGCGAACTTGTTGTACTCATCAGCGCTCCAGGAACATGTGAAGTAAATATCTACGTCGTCACCACCCTGAAGAGAAAGTACAGAGTTCTGATCGAAATCACCCCATGTTCCCCAGATTGGCTCTAATGTAACATTGATCTTATCCTTAAGATACTCGTTAACTTTCTCCAATACAGCTGAATCATCGGTTACGTTACTTCCGTGGAAGTACATCTTCAGAGTTACCGGCTCAAGATCTTCTGCTGCAGTTGTATCTGCTGATGAAGTATCCCCATTTGAGCTTGGTGTGTCATTGTTTGTGTTTCCGCCGCCGCAGGCTGTCATAGATAAGAGCATAGCTGCAACGAGCATTCCTGATACAAGTTTCCTTTTCATTAAAAACCCTCCTTGAAAATTGTGTTTTATGTAGAACGGCAAAGCCGTAACTACCTTGTTAAATGGTTTTAAAATATGTAGTTGTATTTAGCCCTTTACAGAACCGATGGTAAGTCCGGAGATAATGTATCTCTGGAAGAAAGGATAAGCGAATGCGATCGGTACTACGATGATTACTACGAGTGCCATTCGAAGGCTATCCTGTGGCAGAGAACTCATAATGTTCGCTGCTTCCGCTCCGATCATAGAGCTGTTCTTTACAAGGAAATCTACCTTGGTCTGCATCTGCATCAACAGATACTGTAACGGAATATACTTGGAATCCTTGATGTAAAGCATCGGGATAAACCACTCATTCCAGTAAGCAAGAGCAGTCAGAAGACCTACTGTTGCGATACCTGGTTTTGAAATCGGGATAATAATCTTAAACAAAGTGTTGTACTCACCACTTCCATCGATTGCTGCCGCATCGATCAGTTCTCCAGGTACGGAACTCTGGAAGAAGGTTCTCATTACGATGATATTGAATGGGTTTAGGAGCATCGGGACGATGATTGCCGCATAACTGTCACTCAGTCCCAATACGGTCTTACATACAACGTATGTCGGTGCAAGACCACCACCGAAGATCATTGTAAAGAAACAGAAGAATGTAAATACTTTACGATATTTGAAATCCGGACGGAACAATGCGTACGAATAAAGGATCGTCACTAACAAACTGAATAATGTTCCAACAATGGTAATGAAGAAACTGTTGAAAAAGGATCTCCAAAGCTGATCACCAAGTTTCCAAATGTAATCATATGCATCCAGGGACCACATGGTCGGTGTAAAAGAATAACCGATCGCACGGATACTGTCCTGAGATGAAAATGAAATAATTACTACAAATATGAATGGTACAATACACAGCAGGCAGAACAAAATCATTATAATATGAAAGACTAATTCCACAGGTCTGCTTACGGCATTGATTGCTCTCTTTTTTCTCATGTCCTACCTCCTAAAACAGACTGCTGTCTTCATCGATCTTCTGTACGATCTTATTCGCCGTAACGATACATACAAAGCCTACCAGGTTCTGTAGTAATCCGGCCGCGGTACTCATTCCGATGTTACTTGTTGCTGTCATAACTCGGTATACATAAGTATCGATAACCTGTGTTGCGGAATACAGTGAACCGGAGTTCAAAGGTACGGTATAGAACAATCCGAAATCGGAGTTGAAGATCTTACCTACGTTCATGATCAACAGGATACTGATCATCGGTCTCAAATGTGGAAGTGTTACGTAGCGGATCTGCTGCCACTTTGTAGCACCGTCGATACTTGCTGCCTCATACTGGGAAGCATCGATTCCTGTGATTGCTGCCAGATAGAGGATTGCGGAATATCCTGTGTTCTTCCAAACGTTGCAAATTGTCAATATGTACGGCCAATACTTTGGTTCGCTGTACCACTGGATCGGTGTCATTCCGTGTGCAGACATCCAATGTGTCAACAGACCTCTTGTCGGATCAAGGAATGCCAATACGAAGTAACTTGCTACAACCCAGCTTAAGAAGTATGGGAAGAACATCAATGTCTGATATGTCTTCGCTACAAACTTCTGTGTGATCTCGTTTAAGATGATTGCGAATGCAACCGAAATTACAAGACCAAGCGCGATCCACAATGCGTTATATCCGATTGTGTTTCTGATATAAATGATTGAATCATTGGTTGCAAACAGGAACTTAAAGTTCTGAAACCCTACCCACTTACTATGCATCAGGTTATTCCAGAATGTCGGGTTCTTTGGATAAACCTTGTAATCCTTGAATGCTAAGATGATTCCCGCCATCGGCAAATACCGAAGTAAGAAGAACCAGATAGCTCCCGGTAATACCATAGTCAAAAGAATGAGTGTCTTACTCGTGCTCGCAGCCATCTTTTTCCTGCCTGTGGCAGCGGCCGGTAAGTTATTTTTCTTTCCCACTATTATCTTCCCCCTTTATCTCTTCTCTTGATATGTGTATTATACCTTGTTTTATTCAAATAGTAATGGGACTCATTTGTTGTTTTTTGCATAATCTTGTTAATTATTTTGCACATTTTTGGTTTCTTTACGTCAAAATGCACAAGAATTTATGAACAATTTGTGTCCATAATTTAAAACAGGTCGGTATTTTGTTCATATTTCCCCCACAAATAAGCACTTTTTCAAAAAATTGTACATACGAAAAAAAGCACAAAAAGCGAATTGACGCCTCTGTGCTTATTTTTCGATTATTTCTAATACTCTCCTCTATTTACATTAAGAAACTATGAAAGTTTCCAAATGTCCTCATTATACTGTGCGATCGTTCTGTCCGATGAGAAGAATCCTGCCTTACTGATGTTGGTGATCATCTTCTTTGCCCATGCCTTACGATCGTCGTATGCGGCGTATGCCTTCTCCCTTGTCTCAACGTACTCGTTGAAATCAGGGAATGTCATGAACCAGTCTTTGTTCAACAGTTCATTGTACAGACGCTCGAGATTTTCGCTACATCCGACAGCCTTAACAGTGTCGCTGACGATGAAGTCAACAGCGCTCTTTAAGTCCTCGTTGCTATCGTAGTAGCTTCTTGAACTGTAATCGCCTCTTGCGTAACGGTCGATGACAGTCTGTGAATCCTCACCGAATGTATAGATATTGTCTTTGCCGACAAGTTCTGCAATCTCAACATTTGCACCGTCCATGGTACCGAGAGTAATCGCGCCGTTTAACATGAACTTCATGTTACCGGTTCCAGAAGCTTCCTTGGAAGCAAGTGAGATCTGCTCGGAGATATCACAGGCCGGGATCATCTTCTCTGCCATGGTAACGTTGTAGTTTTCAACCATGAATACCTTCAGGTACGGGCTTACCTCAGGATCATTGTTGATGATCTGCTGCAGGCAGAGGATCAGATGGATGATATCCTTGGCAATAATGTATGCCGGAGCCGCTTTTGCACCGAAAAATACGGTGATCGGAGTCGTTGGCTTTTTGCCTGCTTTGATCTCGAAATATTTATGAATGACATACAGTGCGTTCATCTGCTGTCTCTTGTACTCATGAAGACGCTTTACCTGGATATCGAAGATGGAGTTCTCATCGAAATCGAATCCCTGTGTCTGCTTTAAGTAATTCTTTAAGTCTGCCTTCTTACCGGCTTTGATATTAAGAAGCTTATCCAGTGCGGCATCATCGTTTGCCAGAACGCCAAGCTTTTCAAGCTCGTTGGCATCCTTCTTCCAACCATCGCCGATCCACTCGGTAATCTGTGCGGAAAGTTCCGGATTACATGCCATCAGCCAGCGACGGAATGTGATGCCGTTTGTCTTATTGTTGAATCTTTCCGGATATAACTTATAGAAGTTATTTAACTCTGTGTTCTTTAAGATCTCAGTGTGCAGATAAGCAACGCCGTTTACAGAGTATCCGTAGTGGATATCCATGTGTGCCATATGCACAAGTCCGTCTTTGATGATGTAAGTACTCTCATCGGACACTTTGCTGCGAACACGGTTATCGAGCTCACGGATGATCGGCATAAGCTGCGGAACAGCCTTGTCCAAGAATCCGATCGGCCACTTCTCAAGTGCCTCTGCAAGGATCGTGTGGTTCGTGTATGCACAAACTTTTGCAACGATCTCCACTGCCTCATCCATAAGGATTCCTCTCTCCTGAAGCTGACGGATCAGTTCCGGAATGACCATGGAAGGATGGGTATCGTTGATCTGTACGGTTGCGTAATCAGCAAGATCATGAAGGTTTGAACCTCTTGCCACGGACTCATCAAGGATCAGTCTTGCAGCGTTACATACCATGAAGTACTGCTGGTAAACACGGAGCAGGCGTCCCTTATCATCGGAATCATCCGGATATAAGAAAAGTGTAAGGTTCTTCTCGATCTCTTCTTTATTAAAGTCGATCGTGTCGCCAACGATACTCTCATCAACCGACTCGATATCGAACAGGTGAAGCTTTGTCGTACGGTTGTTGTATCCGATCACATCGATGTCATACAATCTGGACTGTACGGTAAATCCGCCGAACTGTACCGGATAGGTGATGTCGGTCTTCGTCAGCCAGCTCTCATCTGTGATCCATGGGTTCGGTGTCTCTTTCTGTAAATTATGATCAAACACCTGCTTGAAAAGGCCATAGTGATAATTGAGTCCCACACCGTCTCCGTTGAGCCCGAGTGTTGCGATGGAATCAAGGAAGCATGCTGCCAGACGTCCGAGGCCGCCGTTTCCAAGTGATGGCTCAAGCTCGATCTCCTCGATCTCTGCAAGGCTCTTACCGGATGCCTCAAGCTCAGAGCGAACCTGATCGTAGATACCGAGGTTGATCAGGTTGTTGGAAAGCAGTTTTCCGATCAAAAACTCTGCGGAAATATAATATAATTTCTTCTTTCCCTCGTTGCTTACCTTATCTTCTGC
>CAVHWG010000158.1:0-4207 GCA_963639645.1 Firmicutes bacterium TM09-10
AAGTGGATCTGTTCGTATTTCCGGCAGGAGAAAAGAGTAAGACGCGACAGACAAAGGAGCGCATTGAGGATGCAATGCTCGAAAAAGGCTATCGTAGAGACTGTGCGATCATCGCTGTGGGCGGCGGTGTTGTGACGGATCTGGCGGGATTTGTTGCCGGAACATACGGACGCGGTGTGCCGTTTATCAATTATGCGACCACACTTCTTGCGGCAGCGGATGCATCGGTTGGCGGTAAGACTGCGGTTGATACACCGCTTGCAACGAACCTGATCGGTCTGTTTAATCAGCCACTGAAGGTTTACATTGATATTGAGGCGTGGAAGACGCTTCCGGAGCGCCAGATGGCGAGCGGAATGTCGGAGACGATCAAGCATGCATGTCTTGCAAGCTATGACATGTTTGAATTTATCGAGGAGAATCTTGACGATATCTTGAACTTTAAGAAGTTTGCGTGTGAATATATCGCAGAGAATAACTGTAAGATCAAATACAATGTTGTGATGAAGGACGAGCGTGAGAGCGGACTGCGTGAGATCTTAAATCTCGGACATACGGTCGGTCGTGCGATCGAGACGGTCAGCGGTTATCAGCTTCTTCACGGAGAGGCACTTGCGATCGGTATGGCTGCGGAAGTACTGCTTTCCGCAAGACTTGGATATATGTCGGATGAGGAGGCGGAGCGCGTGATCACGTTATATGACCGCGTGGGACTGCCGACAAGAATCCCGGATTATATTGACCGTGAAGCTTTGGTAAAGAAGCTGTATACGGACAAGAAGGTGCGTGACGGAAAGCTTCGGTTTGTATTGCAGAAAGGCATTGGAGATGTGGTTGAGTTCACACCGGGCGTGTTTGCGAAACCGATCGAGGAGAGCCTTGCACGGGAGATCATCATGGAACTGTAGCCGGATCAAATGATAACAATCGGTTGTGTGAATTCGTTCCGAAGTGTCTGACCGGTCCGGATCGCACGGATGCTGCGGTACAGGTCAGCGGCTGCGATATCGCGGGAAAGCAGTGCATTGGATTTTTCGGAAAGCATTGAGGAGGCATCTGCCATCTTGGTAACAAGAGGGAGGGATGCTTCCTTTTTGATTGCGGATAAAAGTTCTGTTGCGTCGCGCCGGAAACCGAGCACGCGAAGGTAGGCGTCATCCGGTGTGTAAGTGGCATAATCATCCTGACGGATATCGAGCAGAATGTGCAGCAGTACGCGGCACACACGGGTATAAGTGACTTCACGCGTTTTCAGGAGTGCCGCAAACCCGGTAAACGAAGTGAACTGATCCAGCTGATTTGCAATCTTATTGGACAGCTCCGTGCTGCAATCCGCAAACTGCGTGTAACCGACCTTGCGGTACGTCCACAGGCGGGCATACAGCGCCGCGGAAAAGTCATCGGTATCCATCAGATCGCCGCAGAAAGCGCCTTTTTGAAGTTGTTCATATACGAAGGCAGGAACCTGCGTCTGAAGCACGGAAGGTCCGGTTGTGGAAGACTCTGCCGCGGAATCCTTTTTCAGAAGGAGACGGCGGATCGCAGTGGCGGAAGAGTATTGTGCATGGACGGTTTCGTCGTGATAGCCGCCGCCGATGCGCGGTATGCCATATCCTCGGATTTTTCTTGTGTGTGTCGTATTCCATTTTGCAATCGCTTTCTCATATTCGAGAGCGAGAATGTTGTTTGGGGTACTTAAGAAGTTCAGAACTGTCTCCTCGTCAACACCGGTAAGACATTCGCTGAGCGCGCGGGCACGTGCGGCAGGGTAGGTAAGTCCCTGCTTTTGGAGTGTGGTTACTATTCGATTGTAGGTTGTTGCCTCTGTGCAGTCGTTTTTGGCGTTGTTCGCGATTGCTTCCACAAGGATGTGAACGATCCGTTGCATCAGCGCAGAATCCGGCTGCTCCACTCCATAACAGATCGTATCGACAACACCTGTGGATGCGAGAAGGTTCACACCGGCGGATGCAAAGCGCTCCGCAGAGGCAGTGGACCAGAGAACCGGAAGCTCTAGGACGAGACCGGCACCGCAATGTAACGCCATCTGCGCACGGGTATATTTATTGGTGATCGCAGGTACGCCGCGTTGTAAAAAGTTGCCGCTCATGACCACGATGACGTGATCGGCAGCGACTTTTTCGCGGATCTGTTCGATCTGGTATTGATGTCCGTTGTGGAACGGATTGTATTCTGCAATGATACCTGCAACTTTCATAGAATGCTCCTTTTGCATTAAGATTAGTACATATGATACCACAGATTTTACGCCTTTTCCACTTGTAGGAATCGGTAAATGTGTTTATAATAGGAATAGACTGTTGTGTAATAACACAAATTAAATTGACAAGGGAGAATGCAAATGAACGTATTAGTTATCAATTGTGGAAGCTCTTCCCTTAAGTACCAGCTGATCAATTCTGATTCAGAGGAAGTACTTGCTAAGGGCTTATGTGAGAGAATCGGTATCGACGGAAGACTTGTATACCAGAAGGAAGGCATGGACAAAGAGATTACGGAAGCTCCGATGCCAACCCATAAAGAAGCCATTCAGATGGTTCTCGATGCACTGCATAATCCAAAGAGTGGTGCTGTCAAAGATTTGAGCGAAATCGATGCAGTCGGACATCGTGTCGTACACGGTGGAGAGAAGTTTGCTGCATCTGTTATTTTAAATGAAGAAGTTCTTGCACAGGTAGAGGATTGTAATGATCTTGCACCTCTTCATAACCCGGCAAACCTGATCGGTATCCGTGCCTGCCAGGAACTGATGCCGAATGTACCGATGGTTGGTGTGTTTGATACCGCTTTCCATCAGACGATGCCTCGCAAGGCATACTTATACGGACTTCCATATGAGTATTATGAGAAGTACAAAGTAAGAAGATACGGTTTCCACGGAACAAGCCACAGTTTCGTATCCAAGAGATGTGCAGAGTTCTTAAATATGGATCTTAAGAAGTCCAAGATCATCGTTGCACATTTAGGAAACGGTGCATCCATCTCCGCTGTGTTAAACGGTGAGTGTGTGGATACCTCCATGGGACTGACTCCACTTGAGGGTCTTGTAATGGGAACCCGTTCCGGTGATATTGATCCGGCGATCATGGAGTTTATTGCAAAGAAAGAGAACCTTGATATTGAGGGAATCATGAACGTGCTGAACAAGAAGTCCGGTGTTGAGGGATTATCCGGTGTGTCCAGTGACTTCCGTGATCTTGAGGCTGCTTACGATGAGGGCAATCCTCGTGCCATCGATGCATGCGAGGTATTTGTTTACCGCGTGGCAAAATATATCGGTGCTTATGTTGCAGCTATGAACGGTGTGGATGCGATCGCATTTACCGCCGGAATCGGAGAGAATACATCCTTTATCCGTGAGAAGATCTTAGCTTATCTCGGATATCTGGGAATTACCATCGATCTTGAGAAGAATAAGGTTCGCGGAGAGGATGAGATCATCTCGACTCCGGATTCCAAAGTTACCGTATGTGTCATCCCGACAAACGAGGAACTTGCAATCTGTCGCGAGACGGTAGCTTTAGTAAAATAACAAGATATTGGTGTCAAGGAAAAATACTTGCAAATACTTGTAAAATTTTGTTGACAAATAGTGGCACCATATGTATAATTGGTTAGGTGTGAATAGGAGACTACTGTGAATATTGATATTTCAGTGATTGCAAAATCCATAAACAAGGAGATGACACAGACAGCGGAGATTACGCTGGATACGTTTTCTTCAAGATTAGGAGATTTTCCTATTAGCCGTAAGGCACCGGTGGAACTTCATATTGCGAATCAGGAGAACGCAGCAGTGCTGATTTCCGGTACGGTCGATATTGAAGTGATGATTCCGTGTGCAAGATGCCTGGAAGAAGTTCCGACATCGATCCGTTTTGACATTGACAAGAAGCTTCGTGTTGAGGAAGATGGTCTTGTGGATGACGAGATGGAACAACCGGACTACCTGATTGGGTTTGAACTGGATGTAGATAAACTTGTCTACGCCGAGATTTTGGTGAACTGGCCAATGAGAGTTCTGTGCAAGGACGATTGCAAAGGAATTTGTAAAGTCTGCGGGATGAACTTGAATAAGGGAGCCTGCAGTTGCCAGAGAACAGAACTTGATCCAAGAATGGCAGCAATCCAAGATATATTTAACAAGTTTAAGGAGGTGTAAACAAATGTCAATTTGTCCAAAGAA
>CAVHWG010000159.1:0-1423 GCA_963639645.1 Firmicutes bacterium TM09-10
CACGGTAATTTCTTCCAACTCATTCGCAGAATCATCCTTCTCTGTAGAATCATCCTTCTCTGTAGAATCATCGCTTTTCTTAGAAGTTTCACTCTTCTTGATGTCAGCGTTTTCTGTTCCGTCAGTCTTCTTATCCGAATCTGCTTTTTCATCTGAAGTATTTGGATTCTTCACATTTAAATCCTCAGTCGCAGGGACGACCGAAGACTGTGTATCTGCTTCTGTATCCGCATTCTGTGTTTCCGGCATGATCATCCCAAGCTCCGAAGCACGTTCCATTACTGCATCGTCATCCATCGTACTTTTCTGCGTATGAAATGCGATCATCAAAGCGATCGAAGCAAAAAGGATTCCAAGTCCGCATCCTCTCAAATAATATTTAAACCTCAACTGTCTCTTCCCCTTTGAACAAACCTATTACCAGCTTAACCTCACCAAGTCCAAGTCCAAGTTCTCTTGCAATCTCAACATCCGAAAGTCCCTGTTGGTGTAATGCAAGAATATGCTCATTGTGATTGATCTGATCCTGTGTCTCCTGCGAAGCTTCAAACGAAGCACGGATTACTTCTCCTTCATCAATCGGTTCCGTCTCACTCACTTTTTGCTGCACATCTTTTGCCGCAAGAGCAAGATTTTCAAGCACCTCATTCTCCGTATGCTTCATCTGTTCCGAAAATTGTTGAAGCTGTGTTGCAAGATCCGTCAGTTCCGTATGTTTATCATTCAGCATACTATAAAGAAACAGTATCTCATTATGTGTCTTATTCATTGATTCGAGCACAGTATTGGAATATTCATCAATCGCCATTATCTTCTCATTGGTCTCTTTTTCCAGATCACGTTTTGTTGCATTTTTCTGTTCATCCACAACATCACTGATCGCATCCTCGACCTGATCATTTGCGTTCCTTAACTGTTTCTCCACAATGATCTTTAATTCATTTTCACTGAGTCTTGTAATATTCTCAATGTCTTTTGGTGACAGTTTTTCCTGTACCAGAAAGCTCACGAGCAAAAAAACAATTCCTACTATAATTAATGTAACTTCTACTGCAGTCATGATTCAACCTCAAATTTTGATATCAAAGCCTCCTCTGTTCGACTTGCGTATCACACGGCCTTTGTCCGCAACCGGTTTCTTACGTTTCACAGAGCTTGCATGATACTGTCCGCGCCCCTCTTCTTTCGCATCCGCATCATTCTTCGTTTTGTCACTGTTCTGTGACTGAATTACCTGATGGCTGAGCACATCCTCGCGCTGGTCAACCTGTACCTGAATATTCTGTTGATCCACAAGAGGTTTTGCTTCCTCCTGAAGCTTATACATCTCAACGTCATTCGTCCGTTGGATCATCGCCATATCAATCGGTCCTATTGCCATATTTTTCCACCTTATTCCACAAGAATATTCATGTAAGCGCCC
>CAVHWG010000159.1:1433-7752 GCA_963639645.1 Firmicutes bacterium TM09-10
GTATGAAGCTGCGACACACGCGACTCCGAAACATCAAGCACCTTACTGATTTCTTTTAATGTCAGTTCTTCATAATAATACAACTCGATTACTTTGCGTTCCTTTTCCGTCAGAACATCGAGTGACTCTGTAAGTGTCTGTTTCAGTTCCGCCTCCTCAACAACTTCTTCCGGTCTGGAAAAACGTGACTGATGTGACTGGTCAATGACCGGTTCCGGTCCGTTTTCCTCAAACTCGTTGAGCGAGACAACATTCGTCACTTTAAGCTGCGACTGCCAGTTGCATAATTCCTCCTGTGAAAGGCCTAATTCCACAGCAAGTTCTTCATCCGTCGCTGTCTTTCCGGTTCGCATCTCGATTGCTTTGATTGCTTCATCCATCTTGCGTTGACGCTGACGAACTGTACGGGGAATCCAGTCCATTTTACGAATCTGGTCCAAAATCGCTCCCCGAATACGAAGACTCGCATAAGTCTCAAATTTGACATTCTTCGTAAGATCAAACTTATCAATTGCATCGATCAATCCGAAAATGCCGTAGCTGACCAGATCGTCATAATCAACATTATATCCAAGATACATGCTCAGTCGACCCGCCACCAGTTTCACGAGTTGCGAATATTCAATTATCAATTGTTCTCTCAGCTCCTGAGACGGTTTCTTTCGATATGTCTCCCAAAGCTTTTCTCTGTCAACAGTCTTCATTCAACCCGCTCCGCATTATTTTCATACGATCTATTCCTGCGCCTCTTCGGACTCTTCTGTTCCCTGTTCTTCTTCCGGCGCGTCCGCTTCATTTTCCTCCGGCGACCCCACTTCTTCACCTAAATCGACGTCTTCCAGATCATCCATATCATTAAAATTCCGATCCAGAATCACCTTTACGATTGACCCCAATATGAAAAAGATCAACAGGACGATCAAAAGCTGCCTGGTAAAAGGCAAGAGTGACTGTCCCATTCTGATTGCGATCACGCAATCAATAAACCCGGCTGTCAGCATAACAAGCGCAGGAACATTATTTGTCTTCATCGTGTCACATTCCTTTAAATCACTTTGATTGGTTTTCCAACCGATTTGATTGTAAAATCACCGGTCTCACAATCCAAAACAACGGTTCTTCCGTAATTCAATCCCGTATCTTGTGCCACAAGTGGAATGTTCAGTTCTTTCAAAATCAACTTTGCTTCCTCTTCATTTCGTTCACCAACGCGACCTACTGAGGAAAGACCACTCATTTCAAACATACAGGCTCCGCCTGCAATCTTTGCAACAAGACGACGCTGATTTGCGCCTTTTGCGAGCACCTGTTTTAACAGTTCCCGAATCCCGGTGTCCCCGAATTTTGCAATATTGGTATTATTTTTCAACTTGGTACTGTCCGGCAGCATGTAATGTACAAGCCCTCCCACTTTTGCAACCGGATCATACAAAGTAAGTCCAATGCAGGATCCCAGTCCAAGTGTGGTCAGTAAATCCGGGGCTTTTCCGACATTCAGATCTGCCATTCCAACCTTAATCATCTCTCCCATATTCCCTTATCTCCTACAACTGAATTCCGAGCGATGACAGGATTTTTGCATAAGAGTCCTCTTCCGGCATAAGAATAAAATATCCGTTGATCATATATTCATCTCCAAACTCCGTTTCGATCAGCAATGCATTATTTCCATACTGCCCAAACTGGATAGCCGGAACACTTAAGATTGCAGCCGCCATATCTACCGCAATATGCGGAACCGACGGTGCGATTGTCATATTTGTCATACCGGACAACGCCGACAGATAGGAACCGGCAATAATATTACCGATTTCCTTCATTGCAGACAGATCCATCTCATCAAAAGGATCCTGATTATCCGGATCCTTGCCCATCAGTCGATTGACAAGATAATGTGCAGAATCCATCTTCATCAGAAACATCATACTTCCCGAGATATCATTCGAAACCTCCAGAAAAATACCAACAATGATTTCATCTTCCGGACAGATTGCTGATCCAAGTTTGGACGCCTCCATCAGTTCAACTTTCGGTACATTCATATTAATCTGTTCATTCAACATGCTGGCAAGCGAAGTTGTCGCATTTCCTGCACCGATATTACCGATTTCTTTCAGGACGTCCATATACATGTCATTCACATGATCCAGCGAAAAATTACTCATACATTCCTCCAATAACATATATAGTGAGGCAATGCCTCACTATATTGATAATTATGCGTTTTCTTTCTCGTCAACGATCGAATTGATCTCAAACAGAGAAATCAACTGATCTCCATTCTTGCCGATTCCATTAATAAAAGAATCCTTAACATGGCTTGAGTTGATGTTATTTGTCTCAATCTGTTCCGGTGAAAGCGTTACAACCTCACACACCTGATCTACGATCACACCAAGAGATCCTTTCTCTTCAATCTTCAAAATGATGATACGTGATGCATTCGTGATCACATCCTCATCAAGTCCCATCTTGGTTCGAATGCTCATTACAGGCACAATCTCTCCACGGAGATTAATAATGCCTTTGAAATATACCTGTGCTTTCGGCACACGAGTAATTTTCTGCATACGAACAATATTATCTATATAACGGATATCGATTCCGTATTTCTCGCTTCCGATCTGGACAACAATATACTGTTTTGTTTCTGCTTGTGTTGTTTCGAATTTGTTATCTGCCATGTGCTCACCCCCCGTTACATCAAAGTATTGGCATCAAGAATCAGGGCAACTTCGCCATCTCCAAGAATGGTTGCACCGCTGATCAGCTTATTACCGTTAATGTACTTGCCTAACGACTTGATTACGATTTCCTGCTGACCGATCAGTTTGTCTACTACAAGACCGACCTGACTGTCTCCGCGTTTAACAATAACAACCGTAAGGTTCTCAGGTCCGTTCTCAAGCGGATCCAGATCAAGGATCTTGTCCAGGCGAACAAGTGGGATAACATTGCCACGTAAGTGGATAACCTCTTTTGCCTCTACATATTTAATATCCGTAACCGGAATATTTTCAATATTTGCAATCGATCCAAGTGCAATTGCATATTTCTCATCACGCACTTCAACCATAAGTGCCTGAATGATTGCAAGTGTAAGCGGAAGACGCACGGTAAAGGTAGTTCCCTCTCCCAGCTTAGTCTGCACTTCCACGTCACCGCCGAGCTGCTCGATATTGGACTTTACAACATCAAGGCCTACACCACGACCGGAGATATCCGTAATCTTCTTTGCCATAGAAAAGCTCGGCATAAACAGCAGATTAATGATTTCTTTCTGTGTCATTGCATCCGCCTGTTCCGGTGTAATGATACCTCGATCGATTGCCTTCTCTTTTACCGCCTCGGTATCAATACCGTTACCATCATCGCCAACCTGAATGATGACGTTGTTACCTTCCTGGTAAGCATTCAGGAAAATATTTCCAACTTCTGGCTTGCCTCTCTGAATACGAAGTTCCGTATCCTCCAGACCATGATCTGCGGAATTACGAAGCAAATGCTGTAATGGATCTCCGATCTGATCAACTACGGTTCGATCCAGTTCTGTGTCTTCACCGGTCATAACCAGTTCCATCTTCTTATTCAAAGTTCTGGACAGATCACGGATCATTCTCGGGAACTTGTTTACAACGCTCTCAATAGGAACCATTCGAACTTTCATGACAGACTCATGTAAGTTGGTTGTAATGCGCTCCAGGTACTCGATCTGCTCATGGAATCCCTGATTATTAAAGCTTCCGCTCTCTGTCGAGCTGATTGAAACAAGACTGTTCTTTGCAATAATAAGCTCAGACACCTGATTCATCAAGGCATCCAGTTTTTCAATATCCACACGAACGGTGCGGTTGGTTGCAGGTTTTCCTACTGCAGCTTTCTTTGCCGGTGCACTCGCCTTCTTCTCCGGAGCCTTCGCAGCCGGCTGTGCAGGTGCTGCCGGAGCAGCCTCCGCCGGAGCGGTCTCTTCCTTCTTCGGTTCTTCATCCTGAACAGAGAAATCTGTAATCTCTTCTCCTACCGCATCTGTAATCTCAGAAACTTTCTTTGCGGCAGCAAGGATCTTGTCAAGGCTCTCCTGTGATCCGATATAAAAACTGAAATCCAATTCAAATTTCTCGTCCTCAATATCCTGAGAGCTCGGGCGATATACAAGAATCTCTCCCATTTCCTCTACCGCTTTAAATACAAGGAATGCACGTGCTGCTTTCAGAAGACACTCCTGATCAACAGTAACTTTCACGCCATAAATATGTAATCCGCTGTCTTTCGCAGTCGTAACGGCTTTCATTTCCGAACTGTTTAACTCAAACTTAACAAATCCAGTGTTTTCACCGGATCCATCTGCAACAGGCGCGCGCTCTGCAGGCGCTACAGTCTCAGCAGTCGCCGGAGCCTCTCCGTTGGCTTTGGCAATAAAATCATTGAGTTCTTTGATAATGATCTCATTGTCTTCCGTTCCTTCATCAGAAGTTGCTTTAATATTTTCAAGATAACCGTCAATAGCATCCAGGCACTTAAACAGCAGATCGATCATCGGGCTGTCGACCGGGATCTTGTCACTGCGCACTTCCTGAAACACATTTTCCATATCGTGTGTCAGATGCTGCATTCTTTTAAACCCCATCGTTCCGGCCATACCCTTTAACGAGTGAGCGGCGCGGAATACTTCGTTGATGGTATCTTTGTTATCCGGTTCTTTTTCGAGCGTCATAATGCAGTCACTTAGGGTCTGCAGATGCTCTGCACTCTCATCAATAAATATTTCTAGATACTGGCTTACATCCATACTATTTTACCCCCACATTCTTTGTGATTGTTTTAGCAACCTGTTCGAGAGGAACGACTTCATCAACCATTCCGGCCTCAGCAATCGCTCTTGGCATGCCATATACCACACATGTCTGTGCATCCTGTGCAATCACATGAATCGGTTTTGTCCGGTTCAGTGAAAGAATACCGTTCGTTCCATCCGCTCCCATTCCGGTAAGCACGGTACAGATAATCTCATCGTAATCCGTCTTCGAAAGCGAATCATACATAATATTGGCACATGGACGAAGGCCTCCGATCGGCGGCATATCGTTCAGTTTGATCTTATGCGTTCCGTCACGCATTTTCACAACTTCCATATGCTTTCCGCCCGGTGCGACATATACATGTCCTTTCTCAAGAACATCGCCCTCCTGCGCTTCTTTCACAGAGACTTCGCTCAACTCATTCAGCCGGTTCGCCATGGACTTTGTAAAACCGGCAGGCATATGCTGTACCAGAACAACCGGTGCATCAAGATTTTTCGGCAAATACGGAATAACACTCTGTAATGCCTTCGGACCTCCGGTGGAACAAGCAAGTGCCACAAGCTTCCTATCAGTGCTGGTCGGCTTGATATGATTTACCGGACCGGTCGGTTTTCTGCTTGTAACCGTTGTTCTCTTAAACACCTGCGTATCATACACAGCGGTAAGAACCGACAGTAACTGTTTTTTGAACGCTTCACCTTTGGCTTCGATCACATTGTTCGGCTTCGTGACAAAATCAATAGCGCCACGCTCCATTGCAAGAATGGTAACTTCCGCATCCTTCGTTGTTAAAGTGCTGACCATAACAACTCTTGCCTTAATACCTTCTTTTTGTAATCGATCCAACAACTGAAGACCGTCCATACGTGGCATATTGACATCCAGCACAACGCCATCATAGGACTTTACCTTGAGTCTTTCATAAGCCTCAAGTCCGTCTCTGCAAAAATCAGTTGCTTGAAAATTTTCATCTGAATTGATTATATCACAAATAATTCTTCTCATGAGTGCAGAATCATCAACCACTAATATGTTTTTCTTCATTCCACTCACCCAACCTCTTTCCTGCGGATTCTACGTTCTTCTTCAAAGACAAAACGGACGATTTTCTCGCGATCACGCAAATCTTTGAAAATAAACTTTGCTCTGCAACTATATCGGTCCCCATCCTCTTTCTGTACCGCCACAATCTGGCTTACAAGATGGAAACATTCATCCGTATTCTCATTGGCCAGTCGAAACGACAGTAATACAAACTGTCCCTGCTCAAGTTCCGTCTCACCGGTAAATCTGACGCCGCCTCCACTGATATCACGAATCATCACTTTCTTCTTATGATCAATATATTTGACATCCTGGCTCTCCATAAACAACTGTTCCGTTGTCTTTAAAGCAGCCACTTCCTCTGTAATCTCCAACAACTGCATCTCTGTGACAAAAGCAATACGGAAAAACTCCCTCCTCTGAAAACGCGTCGGTTGCTTTTTGAGCATAACGCGAAGCAGATACAGATTATC
>CAVHWG010000160.1:0-975 GCA_963639645.1 Firmicutes bacterium TM09-10
AAAATTCGTTGTTTTCTTTAGACGAACGTGTTAGTATGATTAAAGAGATGACAAAGGATATGCCGAATGTAACGGTTGCATCTTTTGATGGTCTGCTGGTTGATTTTATGAATGAAATTGACGCGACCATTATCGTCCGTGGACTCCGTGCGGTTACGGATTTTGAATACGAACTGCAGATTGCACAGGCAAATCATGTGCAGGATTCCAAGATTGAGACAATCTTTTTAACGACCGATTTAAGATACTCGTATCTCAGTTCAACGATCGTAAAAGAATTTGCTTCTTACGGAGGCGACATCTCTAATTTTGTACCGGAATGTTTTATTGATCGAATTTACGAAAAATATAAGAATAAGTAGTTTATCATTTTCCGCTTTACAGCAGGAACAGGTAAGGAGAATCAAAAATTATGAGCAGTAAGATGGAACAGATTATCGAGGAAATTGAAGAGTATATCGACGGTTGTAAATTTCAGCCGCTTTCCAGCACGAAGATCATCGTGAATAAAGAAGAGTTGGAGGAACTGATTGCAGAACTCCGTGCCAAGACACCGGAGGAGATCAAGCGTTATCAGAAGATCATAAGCAATAAGGAAGCTATCCTTGCCGATGCCCAGGCGAAGGCAGATCAGATTATTGCTCAGGCACAGGTTCAGACATCGGAACTTGTCAGTGAGCACCAGATCATGCAACAGGCTTATGCGCAGGCAAATGAGGTCGTTATGATCGCCACAAAGCAGGCGCAGGAGATTCTTGACAATGCCACAAACGAGGCGAACAGTATTCGTATGGGCGCAGTCGGTTATGTTGACGATCAGCTTCGCAGCATCGAGGATATTCTTTCCAATTCTATTGAGACTTCCCGCGCAAGATCCGAGAACCTTGTACAGTCTCTGCAGGGATTTTTAGATGTTGTTTCCGAAAATCGTGCACAGCTTTTCCCGGCAGAACCAGAAGAAGAGGAAACGAATGT
>CAVHWG010000160.1:985-2160 GCA_963639645.1 Firmicutes bacterium TM09-10
AATGTTGACAAGGGTACGCAGTCAGAGAACAATCAGTCAGAGAACAATCAGCCGGAGATTACCAATATTTCCATCTCAACCGAGTCTACTGACGAAGAGTAAAAGAATACCGCCTGTTACAACAAACAGGACGATCCGAAGCTTATGTTTGCAATAATTGCGCATGGACAGATCCGTGTTACTTAAGATGGACGCTGTCTGAAAGAGACCGCTGATCCCGTTCAGTGAGAGAAAAAACAATGCAAGCAGATACTTTAACCGGTAAGCGATGTTGGAAGAACCGAGCATTGCGATTCCATTGGTGACTTCCATACATCCCGTTATGAAAATCGGAATGAGCGTAAGTCTCCAGGGGAACGACTGCAGCATTTGAGCAAGAATCGAGAACATCATAATATAACCACATATTTTCAGTAATGTTTCGAATCCGTTTATAATACCGGCATCAACGATTTGCATATTCATTTGAAATCTTGATGCCGTGTTTTTTTGTTTATATGGTTCCTTCGTTTTCGTTTGCGCAAGAAGTACTATTCCATAGACAAACGGAATGCCGTATACAAGTAAATAAAATGATATTCCGACATTCAGATGGAGAATCTCGTGTAACGCTGCCGTAACAAATACCGGACTCAGATTATTGGTAAAAACGCATAGTATCTGAGCTCGCTCTCTTGAAATACGATGCTGTCGATACAGATCCGATGCAAGTTTACTTCCAATCGGAAATCCAAACAGAAAGCCGCATAGGATGATATAACATTCTTCTGCGGTGAGAAAGTGATTCCGAATCTTCTTTTTTCCGGAGAAAAGGTTGGATTGCAGCACCACATAGGAAAGAATGGAAAACGGAAGCAGCGTCGGCAGGATCTGCTCAAACCAGAGGCGCAGTCCCTGCTTTGAAGCCTCGAGCGCATTTTGCGTAGAAAAAACAAAATACACAAGTAAAAGAGTAACCATACAAAGACAAACAATTTTTTTCATATCATAATTTATGTAAACAAGGAGGAATCTATGATGTTATCCGAAAAATTATATCCACAGAGAGTGTTTTACTATTTTGAACAGATTGCGGCAATTCCGCACGGATCAAGAAATACAAAGGCAATCAGCGATTATCTTGTAAACTTTGCGAAAGACCACGATCTGACCTGGTATCAGGACGAGAGTAACAA
>CAVHWG010000161.1:0-5120 GCA_963639645.1 Firmicutes bacterium TM09-10
AGACCGAAACCTTTACACGATGTCCGGTTTATAAATCAACGATCACCTGCGCCAATTCCTGCAAATATCTTGTCATTCCCAAGGCAGTATTTCTGTCGTGGATGAAAAAAGACAATATCGCATTGCTCACTTTAACCTCCATGATCGCAGAGAAATACTCGACACAGGTAAAGCAGGACCGCACCTATCTGTCCGCCTCGAGCGAGGACCGTTTTATCTATCTGATGGTCAAATATTTCGAATCGATCGCCGAGGACGGTATTTGTACGATCACCACCCCGAAAGAGTATCTTGCGGATGAAATCTGTGTCAGCAACAAAACGATCAGCCGCAATATTGCCAGGCTAAAAGGTGAAGGACTCCTCACAACCAGAGGCCACAACATTATTATCAGTAAAAAACAGTATGACAAGATCCTCGAGGAACACGAGGAACTTTTTTATTAATTCCGGCCATAACAAAAACCCCTGAAAAGCAATCTTTTCAGGGGTTTTCCCATGTCGTTATTCTGATTTTATTCGGCAGCCAGTACATCTTCCATAATAGAATGATCAAAGACTGTATCCTTGTCCGTATTCTGTGTAATGATGCCGTATGTCAATGCAATATCGATCGTGTTATCCACCTTTTCATCCGGAATTGTTCCGACAATCGACGCATCCTCACCTTCCGGAAGAACCAGTTTTGCAACTTCTGCCGCAGACTTGGACTGATGTTCATAATGCGCATTGTCCTTGTCCATATAGGAGAATACGATGTCCGCGGATGGTTGCTTTCATGAATGCAACTGCAGTATCACGGTTATCCTTCAGCCAGTCGGCATTAACAAAAATACAGTCGGCGAGCATTCCACAGCCCTCATCTTCCATGGAGATCGTATACAGGTCATCATCTGTGTAACCGGCCTCATATGCCATCAACTCTTCGTTGTAAGTCATAGCAGAATATCCTGCAAATGTACCGTCAAGGAAACCGTCAATTGTTGTACCCTGACTTGCAAGCGTTGCATCCTTATCCGGATCAATACCATTCTTTGTCAGGAGTGCACGTACCGGAGCATCGTTTCCACCGGTCCATACACCAAGCGTCTTACCCTTCAGATCCGCAATGCTGGATACCTGATCCTTATGACAGACAAATACGAATGGGGAATCCTGCATAACCTGCGAGATTGCTACCAGTGGGTATCCCTGTTCCTGATAAGACAATACGTTATAGAGGTTTGTTGTACCGATCTGTGCCGTGCCGGACTCAACCACGGAAGGAACATTGATATCGGAACCTCCCGGAAGAATCGTTACATCAAGTCCTTCCTCCTCATAATAGCCTTTGGAAAGTGCCACATAATATCCCATAAACTGCGCCTGTGGAATCCACTTCGACTGAAATACGACCGGTGTCAGTTCACCGGAATCGGTTTTGGTCTCATCCGTAATCTCGCTGACTGTAGTATCCGGCTGCTGTGCCGGTGTCTGTGCGGCGTCTTCCTCACGGGTAACACCGCATGCAGTAAACATCGATGCACCAAGGGCAACTGTCAAAAATAAACTCAAAATTCTCTTTCTCATATGCTTGTCCTCCTGTGTAAAAAAATGCTTTTTATGTCAAAAGACCTGTTTTTTCAGAGCCTTCCTACATACATTATTTCTTTCTCTGCGACGCGTGCCACTTTGTGCAACGCTTTTCTACCACGCCTACCAGCAGATACATCACGATTCCGAAAAGCGATGCACAGATGATATAAGCCCAGCCTTCCGCATTCTTACCTTCCTGCAATACCGAATTGACCTTAAATCCAAGTCCCGCAAAGGAGGAGAAGAATTCCGCAATGATTGCAGATAACATGCTGGTTGTTGTCGTGACACGAAGTGCTGTAAAAATGCTCGGCACACAGTTCGGTAATCTTAAATTCAAAAAGATCTCCTTGTTGGTCGCATTGTAAGATTTCATCAGATCGATCGCAAACGGCGGTAAAACCGTAAGACCACGATATGTATTGATTGCCATTGCTGCCATGGTAAAAAAGATAACAACTGCAATCTTTGATCCTTCACCCCGTCCAAACCAGTTGTTCATGATCGGGGCCATCGCAGTGGTCGGAATCGCATTGACCGCCGACATTAAGGCGAGACCTCCGTATCCCCATGTCGGGAACCATGCGGCAAGCACCGCAACACCAAATCCCAATGTAGAACCGATCACCAGACCGACCAACGCCTCGGTTGCAGTCACAACCGTGTGATGCCAGAGAACAGAATAATTATTTCGAAACACATCTGCGATCTGTGTCGGAACCGGAAAATCATAGCTTCTCAGATGAAGCAGCCAGTGCATTCCACCAAACTGCCAGAAAAGCAGAAACAGGATTCCGAAAGCGATCGGAGCAACAGTTCGAAAGACTTTGTTGTCATATAAACTCTTTTGCTTCATAACTATGCCTCTCCTTTCTTGATCATCGCACGCTCCCACGGAATAATCATTCTCTCCAGAAGTGATACCACAACCGAACTGAGCATACCAAGGATTGCCGCCATAATAATGCAGGACCAGAACTTGGTCGATCCGGCACCGTTGTAATATAAGGCATATAGAATCTTTACACCGATTCCTTCCGTCGAACCCATCATTTCAATGAGGATTGCTGCCGTAATGGTTCTCGGCGCAGCAATCTTCATACCGGTAAACAGCGCAGGGAGCGCCGATGGAATCATTAATTTAAAGTAAGTGACCGGTTTTGCAGTCGAATAGGAATAGAGCAATTCTTTTCGTAAAATATCGACACTGTTAAATCCGTCCAGCAGATTGACCGCCACCGGGAAAAACGATATGAATGCGGATATTGCAATCTTCGACTGATCACCTCCACCGACCAGCTTATAGATGATCGGTGCAAGTCCGAGTACCGGAATCATCTGCGATACGATCAGATACGGAAATCCGATCTTCTCGATGGCCTTCGACCAGCTCATGACAAGTGCTACAATACAGCCGATCAGTGTTCCGATCAGAAAACCATGTGCTGCATTTACAAAGGTAACCCATGCGGACTCTGCCAGTTCGATGAAGCTGGTGACAAACGTCAGGATCACTTCATGAAAATAAGGAAGTTTTGTCTCCGGGGTAGTTACCGGGATCACGGTTCGGATAAGAAGCGCCGCCAGCTCCCATACCAGAAACAGCGCCAATACCCATACTGCCACGACTACTTTTTTGTCTACTTTTTTCTTTTCCATAGCCGTCACCTCACATTAATCATATACATTCTCAAAACTGTTTCGAAGCTTGATGACATAGTCATTGAATTCCGGAAGTTCTCTCATATCAGCTGTTCTTGGACGCGGAAGGTCGATATCAACCACCGCCGAAACACGCCCCGGATGTGGAGACAGCACGACAACCCGATCCGAAAGGAACACGGATTCTGCAATATTATGTGTGACGAACACAACGGTTTTATGCGTTTTTCTCCATATTTTCAAAAGATCCTCATTCAGTTTTTCACGTGTAAATTCATCCAGTGCGGAAAACGGCTCATCCATCAGAAGAATCTTTGGATTCATTGCAAGTGCACGGGCAATTCCGACACGCTGCTGCATACCACCGGATAATTGATACGGATAATGATCCAGATAATCGGATAATCCTACCAGTTCGAGCATTTTTTCCGCTTTTTCAAATCTCTGTGGTCTCGGCACATGCATGATTTCAAGCGGGAGCATCACATTCTGCAAAACGGTTCTCCAGTCATAGAGCACCGGACTCTGGAATACCATACCGTACTGTCTTGCTTTACGCATTTCCTCCGGTGTCATATCACCGATCATAACCTCTCCTTCTGTGGGCTTCTGCAGATCGGCAATACATCGCAGCAATGTGGTTTTACCGCATCCCGAAGGGCCTAACAGGGAAATAAATTCCCCTTTTTTCAGTTCCAAATTAACGTGACTGAGAGCCTGTGTCTTTTCACCTTTTTTCCCGCCATCAAAGATCACGCTGACATCTCTGATCGAGATATCCGAGCTCTCATTGTCTTGTGTCCAATCAATGTTATATTCCATAATCAACTCTCCTATCACTTATTCGAAAAAGCGAAACAGGCGCACAAAACTACTGTCTGTGCGCCTTTGCATCAACCGATCTTCTTCTCTGCCGTTTTCATCTATTCTGCATCATTTACAAGTCTCATCAGTTCCGACATATCGGACTGTTTCTCGAGATCCTTGACAAATGCAATAATCTCTTCCGTTCTACTCTCATCTTTGTAGATGCGGTTTGCCAGTTTTCTGAATTTATTCTCGACATCCTCATAAGTTACCGGATTTCTCCAGTCTCCTTTCGGATCATCAATAACGGATTCATAGGTGGCACCATCCTTCATCGTAATCTTTACTGCCGAAGAATAATGTTCCGGATAACGTTCCTCAAATACCGGATCCTCAACAACCGTTGTATTTGCGATCAGTCGTTTGATCAGTTCATCATCAATGTATTTCACATCAAATTCATCCACCGTAACCTGTCCGTTTCGGAATGCGATCGCTGCCTGGAACGGCATTGAGAACTGAAGATCCACAATGTTGGTCGGGTGCCACTTGCGCTCCTCCGCAAGAAGCCGCATGGTGTACTTTGATGAACGGATCTCGATTTTTTCAATCTGCTCTGCATCCGGATGATATTTTGTGACAATATCAAGACACGCATCCAGATGTCCGCCGGAATAACGGCAGCAAGGATAAACTTTAATGGAAGAACTTGCAAAGATCCATTCTTTTCCGAGTTCCTCTGTAAGATACTTGCTGTCATAATGATCCAGATACGAATATGCGTGAAGCAGTCCGTCCTTACCCTCGAAAATATCCGACGGTCCGTTGAATCCCTTCTTCGCCATTCGCGCCGCAATAATGGAATTCATCGCCGGATGACCGGCCTGAAGTCTCTTGGTAAAAGATCCTTCGGAGTTCCATGCCATCAGTCCTGCAACCATACTGCCGGCAATTCCCTGTGCGTACACCGTCTGCTCCTCATCAAGCCCCATCAGTTTGGCTGCGGCAACAGCTGCGCCCATGGTTCCGCAGGTACTTGTCGGATGAAAGCCCTGATAGTACATATCGCCGAGATAA
>CAVHWG010000162.1:0-13780 GCA_963639645.1 Firmicutes bacterium TM09-10
GGGCACGGTCGAAGCGTTGCTCGGACACAAAATTTGAGCCAAATGAAGATTTTGCAAATTCAATGATTTTGTCTAAAATCGTGTTCAACGTAAAAGCCAGCCGCAGAGCCAGGCCGGGCCCGAGCGGGCCGTCACAGAAGTTTCGCAAACGCCTAAATAAAAAACGAAAAATGAAAGGAGTTCTTTGTATGGAAGACCAGAAGATGGGCTCAATGCCCGTGAATAAACTACTTTTAACGATGGCAGCACCAATGATCCTCTCCATGATGGTCGGTGCTCTCTATAATATTGTGGACAGCATTTTTGTAAGCAACTACAGCGAGGATGCGCTTACGGCTGTCTCACTCGCATTTCCGATCCAGAACATCATCGTCTCACTCGGCACCGGAATCGGCGTCGGCGTCAACGCGCTGCTTTCGCGTCTGCTCGGCGAGAAAAAACAGGATGCCGTCAACAAGACCGCGCACAACGGTCTGATTCTGAGTCTGATCGCTTATTTTGTTTTATTGCTTTTTGGAATTTTCGGTGTGAAATGGTTTTATCGGATTCAGACAGGTGATGCTGCCATCTGCACGATGGGATCGGCATACCTTACGATCATCTGCATCGGTTCCTTCGGTCAGATCTTTCAGCTTGTCGTTGAAAAATTACTGCAGTCAACCGGACGAACCACCTACACAATGGTAACGCAGATCACCGGAGCCGTCATCAACATTATCCTGGATCCGATCCTGATCTTCGGTTATCTCGGTTTTCCGTCCATGGGTACTGCCGGAGCCGCCGTTGCAACCATCATCGGACAGATCATTGCGATGACACTCGGATTTATTTTTAATTTGAAATACAATAAGGAAATACAGTTTTCTTTCCGACACTTGAAGCTCGAATCCTACTATGTCAAATGCATCTGCGCCGTCGGTGTTCCCGCCGGGATCACCATGCTGATCAGCAGTGTGATGTCGTTCGGCATCAATAAGATCCTGCTTACATTTTCCACGACCGCAACCGCCGTATTCGGTGCCTATTTCAAGCTGTACACCTTCGTGTCCATGGCCGCTTTCGGGCTCAACAGCGCACTGCTTTCGATCGTTGCTTATAATCTCGGGACCGGCCAACACAACCGCATCAGACAATGCATCAAATTGAGCGGTATCTACTCCGCTTTCATCGGTCTGATCGGACTCGTTCTGCTGCAACTGTTTCCGGAGCAGATCATGCAGGCCTTCCACGCTTCCGCCGCAATGACTTCCATGGGCGTTACGGCTCTGCGTATCACAAGTATCAATTTTATCTTTGCCTGTGTGTCCATTATGGTCTGCTATGCGCTGCAGGGGTTGTCCATCGGCGCTCCGAGCATGCTCATCTCCGCAGCCAGACAGATCATCATTCTGCTGCCCGCAGCCTATATTTTCGGCAAAATATTTAAGGCAGCAGGCGTGTGGATGGCATTTCCGTTCACGGAGATCATCGTTATGATACTTGCATGCATCTACTTAAAACATAAATTAAAAACGATTTAAAACGTTACCTTCATCGTGGTTCCCTTGCCCGGCTCACTGTCCACCGTGATCTGTGCATCGTGAAGTTCCACGATGTGCTTGACGATCGCAAGTCCCAGTCCGGTGCCTCCGGTCTGCTTTGACCGGCTCTTGTCCACTCGATAGAATCGCTCAAAAATGCGTTCCTGCTGATCCTTCGGGATTCCGATTCCGTTGTCGGACACGATCAGCACCGGCTGCATATTCTCATGCTGCACTTTCACATGCACCTCGCCGCCCTCATTGTTGTAGCGGATCGCATTGGCGGTCAGATTGTCGATCAACTCCGACAGCATGCTGCGGTCTGCGCGAATTTCACAGGGTTCACCCTCGTAGAACAATTGAACACCGCGTTTTGTAGCATTCACCTGCAGATTGCTCACACACTCCTGCGCGATCATGTCCAGATCCACCTGCTCATAATGGATCAGATTTTCACTGTTATCCAGTTCCGACAGGCGGATAATATCATTGATCAGGGAGAGCAGGCGGTTCGCATTCTGCTGGATTTCCTGCGCAAAACGCGTTTCCTGTTCCGGATCCACCATATGATTTTCGATCAGCTCCGCATAACCGGAGATTGCCGTCAGCGGCGTCTTTAACTCATGCGATACATTTGCCGTAAAATCCTGCCGCACCTTTGCCGCCATCAGAATGTTCTCATGCTGTGCACGGATCGTATTGACAAAAGGCACCAGTTCCTTGTAGGCCGGAGCCTTCGACGTATCCTCCATATTCTCCGCCATCACCTCGATTGGCTGCAACAGCTGTCTTGTCAGTACATGTGCAAGGAACACGCAGACCACAATAATGAGCACAAGGATTGCAGCGATCATCGGTGCCGCGGTCAGGAACACATTCCAGATGCTTCGTGCCTGCGTAGCAACACGCAGTACCGTTCCGTTATCCAGAAGCAATGCATAATAGAACGTTGTCATATTCATCGTATTGGAATTGCGGACACACTCGCCTTCTCCGGTCAGCATTGCACTTCTGACCTCCGGACGATCCGCATGATTTTCCAGCAGATTTGCATTGGCATCATTATCGTACAGCACCGTTCCATCCGTATCGATCCACGTAATACGCAGATCTTCCTTGGCTATATCAAAACTTTTCGCCGGTGTGCTGACCTCGTCAAACTCATCGGTTTCACTGAGCACCTGCGCCTGAATCTTCAAATCTTTGCGCACCTGCTTCTGAAAAAGACTGTAATATACACACGTCATGCAGATCAGGGTTGCAAGCACCGCAAGAATTGCGATTCCAATGAGACGCACGTTAATCTTCTGTTTCATGCCTTGCTCCTTCCTGAACAGCTACGCTTTTTCTATCACATATCCCACATTACGCACAGTTCTTATCTTGCTTCCCGCCTCGCCGAGCTTCTGGCGCAGTGTCTTGATATGCATGTCCACGGTTCGCGACTCTCCCTCGAACTCGGTTCCCCAGACGTGGCGCATGATCACTTCACGCGACAGTACGACATTCTGGTTTGTCATCAGAAGACGAAGCAGCTCGTACTCCTTAAATGTCAGCTCCACCTGCTTGTTATCCACGAACACCATGTGGCGCTCATGGTCGAGCACCAGATTGTCCACCTGCAGATACTTGATATCCTCGGTCACGGTTCTGCGCAGAAGCGCCTTCACTCTCGTGATCAGTTCCATGATGGAAAAAGGCTTTTTGATATAATCATCGGCACCTTCGTCAAGTCCTTTGATCATATCCATCTCCGCGGTCTTCGCCGTCACCATGATGATCGGAAGCTGGCGGGTGGTCGGATCCTTTCTCAACTTTCTCACAATATCGTAACCGCTTTCATCCGGCAGCATCACATCAAGCAGCACCAGATCCGGCATAATGTCTTCCAGCTTACGGTAGAAATCCTTCGCCTTCTCGAACGCGCACACCATATAATTGCTGTTCTTGAGTGCGATCGTCTCAATTTCTCTTATATTTTCATCGTCTTCCACTATGTAGATCAAAGCCATCTCTTTCTCCACTCCTTCTGATTTTCAACTACTTGTGTTCTGGTTTGCCTTACTCGCTCTTCTTGCCGGACTTCTTCTCCGGCAATGCATACTTCTTGGAAAGCTCGTAGAACTCCTCCTCAAACCAAGGTGCCTTCTCCTCCTTTAACACATCCAGATATTCATGTGTATCAAATCCATCTTCATTCACACGGATCATACATACCGCGATATTCGAGCAGTGATCCGAAATACGCTCATAGTTCGTGATCATATCCTCAAGGATCAGTCCGAGCTCGATCGTACACTTGCCTTTGCGCAGACGATGAATATGCCGCTGCTTTAACTCAATGTTCAGGCTGTCGATCACCTGCTCAAACGGCTCAATTTTTCTCGCCTTTTCCAGATCGCCTAATGCAAAAGCCTCCATCGTCTCATCCACAATGTCGCGGAGCGCATCCGAAAATACGATCAGCTCCTCCATCGCTTTCCTGGAAAATTCCAGCTTCTTTTCATGCATCTGCTTTGAAGAGTCCGTGATGTTCACCGCATGGTCGGAAATCCTCTCAAAGTTGCCGATGCAATGAAGCAGGATGGAAAGTGTACGGCTGTCTTTTAAGGACAGATCGCAATTGTTCAGTTTGACAAGATACGTTCCGATTGCATCCTCGTAACGATCCACGCTCTCCTCCAGCTCAATGATCTGCGCGACTCTGCTTTCACTATACATGGTTACGTTGTCAAGTGCAAGATGAAGTGCATCTCTTGACTCCTGCGCCATCCGGACTGCCGCATTACGGCACATCTCCATCGCGAATGCCGGTTTCTCCAGGAAACGCTCATCCAGGATTGCAAGCTCGTCCGGTGTCTCCTCAACTTCTCCCTCATGATCCGGAAAGGTAAGCTGTGCCAGTTTTACAAGCTTATTGGCAAACGGATACAGCACGAATACAGCTCCGATGTTAAAAAGCGAATGAACGACGGCGATTCCTGCTGCATTGGCCGGATCGTTCATAAAAGCAAAACCACCGATGATCGCATTAATGCTGTAGAATACCACCATAAACAGGATCGTTCCGATCAGGTTGAAATACAGATGGATCATGGACGCACGCTTTGCGTTCTTGCTTGCACCGATCGATGAAATAATTGCGGTCACACAGGTTCCGATGTTCTGTCCCATAATGATCGGGATTGCCGTCTTATATCCGACCGCACCGGTAACACACAATGCCTGCAGGATTCCGACGGATGCCGAAGAACTCTGGATGATCGCTGTCAGTATAAGACCTGCGAGCATACCGAGGATCGGGTTGGAAAACATCGTCAGAATACTCGTAAATTTCTCATTTTCCGCAAGCGGAGCCACCGCAGAACTCATCGTCTCCATTCCGAACATCAGAACTGCAAATCCAACCAGAATGTTTCCGATATCCTTCTTCTTATTGTTATCTTTTGCCGTCATGATCATTATGATACCGATTGCTGCAAATATCGGTGAAAATGACGTTGGTTTCAAAAGTTGTACAAACAGGCTTGATCCCTGAATGCCCGACAGCGATAATATCCATGATGTTACGGTCGTTCCGATATTTGCACCCATGATGATTCCCACCGCCTGTGAAAGCTGCATGATACCGGAATTAACAAATCCGACAACCATTACCGTTGTCGCGGAGGACGACTGAATGATTGCCGTCACAACTACACCGAGAAGAACTGCCATAATACGCTTTGAGGTCAGCTTCTCTAAGATCTGCTCCAGTTTACCTCCCGATAATTTTGCGAGTCCGTCTCCCATCGCATCCATTCCATACAGGAACATGGCGAGTCCGCCAATCATTGTCAGAACACTGAATATGTTCATACTCTCTCTCCTTTATACGTTGCGCCGGCCGCTTGTCCATTCGAAAATATTGTGTATGCCACGCGATGCTTCTACGTTATTTTGTTTGTGATTTCAGATGGAATCGCTGAAGTTTTCAGCGTTATGCCGTTCCCTTAATTTTTGTGTCCGACAACGTTTGAACCATTCCGTGGCGGTGTCCGTCGGACACAAATGCTACGGACGCATTTGCTGTCTCGACGAACAACCGCCTTCGGAATTGTCCAAACTTTGGCGAACATAAATCATAGAAAAAGGGAACGGCTTCATGCGAAAACTTCGTGATTCCGGATGACTAACAAACAAAATAGCGTAGAAGCATCGCACCCGGGCATACATAAGCCTCGAATGGATAAGCGCCGCCTTCTTATCTAGGTTCGAGAGTATGATAACGTATGTATGTAAAATGTATATGTAACGTTATGTAAAGTTTATGTAAAATTAAAAGAGCAGACTTTACCACGATTCTGCTTTAGAAAAAGCAAAGTGAAAAAGTCTGCAAATTTTAAAAAGTATTAGTTGGCGGTATTCTTCTTATCGTCCAAAGCGAAAATAATGTTTTCCGCAAGGTTTGTCGCATGATCGCCGATTCGCTCAAAATATTTTGCAACCATCAGCATATCGGCTGCCTGCTCGCTGACGGAAGGATTCTTCTGGATCAGCTCGATCAGTTCCTGCTTGTTCTTATTGAACAGATCATCCACGATATCGTCATGGTCGATGACGCTTTGGGCTTTTAACATATCTTTCTCGACATACGCCTCGATGCTGCGGATCAGCATGAGCACGGTCTCGCTCGCCATCTTCTTGATGTCACTGAGATCCGAGACATACGGCTCCTTCGACATCATGATCGTCATCTCGGAGATATCTGCCGCATGATCGCCGATTCGCTCCATATCCGTTACCATCTTCATCGCCGCAGAGATCACGCGCAGATCACGCGCAACAGGCTGCTGCTGCATCAACAGATTGAAACAGGTGCTCTCGATCTTCTTCTGCTCGCGATCCACCTCGGCATCGCCATCCATGATCTCTTTTGCCAGCCCGCAATTCTGTCCGATCAAAGCCTCGATCGCCTTTTGAATTCTTTCCTCTATCATGCTGCCCATATGCATCATTTCCTGATTGAGCATATGAAGCTGCTCGTCGAATTTCGTACGCATTAGCCGAACCTCCCTGTAATGTAATCTTCTGTCCGCTTATCCTTCGGATAAGAGAAAATCGTCTTCGTATCGCCGTATTCCACCATCTCCCCGACAAGGAAGAATGCGGTATCGTCCGACACGCGGAGTGCCTGCTGCATATTGTGGGTTACGACAACGACCGTATATTTCTTCTTCAGATCCTCCATCAGCTCCTCGATCTTGGCGGTGGAGATCGGATCGAGCGCGGAAGTCGGCTCATCCATCAGAAGTACTTCCGGCTGTACGGCAAGTGCGCGCGCGATACAGATTCGCTGCTGCTGTCCGCCGGACAGGCCCAAAGCGGACTTCTTTAAGCGATCCTTGACTTCGTCAAAGATTGCCGCTCCGCGAAGACTTTCCTCCACGATCGCGTCAAGCTTCGCCTTGTCCTTGATACCGTGCACACGCGGTCCATATGCAATATTATCATAAATGCTCATTGGAAATGGATTCGGCTGCTGGAATACCATGCCGACTCTCTTTCGAAGAACCGTTGTATCCACACCTTCACCATAGATATCTTCATCGTCAAGCTTAAGCTCGCCGGTGATCCGCACATTATCGATCAGATCGTTCATACGATTGATCGTTTTCAGAAATGTCGATTTACCGCAACCCGATGGTCCGATTAAAGCGGTCACGCTTTTTTCCCGGATATCCATATTGATATCCTTGAGCGCGTGATTCTCGCCGTAATACAGATTTAAGTCGCGGACCGTAAGTTTGATACGTTTCTCCATGTTACGCTCCTTATCTATCCTCTTTTCAGGATTTAAGGAGATTATAACGGGCAAATGTAAAGTCTGCTTGCAGGGAAATGTAAAATGTATGAAAAAAATAGCTTATTTCTTATCCTTATCCATAAACATCAAAAGGAAGCTTATAAGAAGCAGTCCGCAGCTCACCCAGATGATATGATAGCCAAACTTCTCGGACAGATTGCCACCGATACCCGCTCCGATCGCAAAAAGCCCGATGATTCCGAAATAGTGCAGTGCCTGACGCACTTTCTCCTTATTGTGTGTGCGAAGGTAGTCGGAGAGCGCTGCCGTGCCGCTGCGCAGATTTCCGATGCACATCGTGCTGGCGTAACCGTAACCGTTCACCTTGCGGAACGTCTGTACCTGCAGCGCACAGGCAAACGATACCAGAACTGTCGCCGTCATGTTCGCAGCATGCGGAATGAATCCGACCGCAAAAAGGATCAGTATTTCAAGAAGCAGGATACCCTGCCGCCAGTGAAGCTTCTTAGCATATTTAAATCTTGCCTGAAGCCGCTCCGCAAAAAATACGCCCGCAGCGAAAGCAAGAAGCGGAAACAGATATTTCAGTCCGGCTCTCCACTTTCCCATCATAAGGTTCGTGCTCATCAGCACAACGTTACCGGTCTGGGCATTCGAGAATACTTCTTCTCGTGTAAAATAAGTGTACGCATCCTGGAAACCTCCGGACAGCGCCAAAAATATACTCGTAATAAAGGCTTCCGACATCTGCACATCGGAAGCCAATTTCTTAAATTCTTTATTCATACCTGTACTTCCTGTCTTATTTGTATATCCCTTTTTCTCTCCGTAAAGTCGCGAAATGTTCATCACCGTTTACGGAAACCGGATGTATTATAAAACGAGAAATCCAAAATGTAAAGTTTTAATCGCTTATATCTGGTATATCAGAAACTTATACCGGGCACTTTTTACCTTGCCACATCAAAACGCTTTGCGAGGCCTTTTGCAAGGAAATTGATCGCAAGCACGATGATGAGCAGCACGAACGCGATGCCGAATGCGACACCAAACTCACCCTTTGTTGCACTCAGATACAACTGAATGGTCAGTGTTCCGCCCGGCTCGATAATCTTCTTCACGCAGCCGAACAGATCTTTCGGCAGGATCTTGAAGCTTCCCGCGGTAAAAAGCAATGCTGCCGACTCGCCGACAATTCGACCGATCGCAAGAATGACACCGGTGATGATTCCCGGCATTGCGGACGGCAGTAAGATCGTGCGGATCATGTACCATTTTCCGGCTCCGAGTCCGACCGCACCGTTTCGGTAGCTGTCCGGAACCGTTTTTAACGCTTCCTGTGTGTTTCGTGTGATCAGTGGAAGCACCATCAGCACCATGGTCAGTGAGCCGGTTAAAATACTGTAACTGAGTCCCATCAACTCTCCGAAGAAGGTCAGACCGAAGAGACCGAAGATGATCGATGGAATGCCGGCCAGTGTCTCGGTTGCAAATTCAATCACATTGACAAATTTGCCCGGCTTGGCATATTCATTCAGATAGATGGCTGCGCCCACACCGATCGGTGTAGCGATCACCATCGTGAGTACAATAATGTAGAGGGTATTGACAATGTTTCCGGCAATGCCGGTCGTTCCTTTTAACACCGAGGTGACACTGGTCAGGAAGGACCAGTTTACATTCGGTAAGCCTTTTATCGTTACAAAGAGGATGATTCCTAACAACAATGCGACAGCTAAAGCGGCACAGATATAGATAACGGAGAGCATGAGTACATCTGCCGGATGTCTTTTTTTCGTGTGGATACTAACATTAGTCATTGTCTGCTTCTCCTTTCTTCTTCAACTTCGCAAGTATGAGATTAATGATCATAATGAATACAAACAGCACAAGTCCGACCGTAAACAGCACCTGTCTGTGCAGTCCGTCTGCATAGGACATCTCGCTGACGATCTGGGTTGTGAGAAAACGCACGGAGTTAAACGGAAGCGGTAAGTTGACCGAGCCTCCGGCAACCATGTTGATCGCCATCGCCTCGCCGATTGCACGTCCGATACCGAGTACCACACCGGTCATGATTCCGGATTTTGCCGCCGGAATCAGCACCTTAAAAATGGTCTGCATGTGGGTTGCGCCCAAAGCAAGGGATGCCGACTTCAGGTGATCCGGCACCGCGCGAAGGGAGGATACGCTGATGCTGATCACAGTCGGAAGGATCATGATCGCAAGTACGATGATCGCGGATAACAGGTTGGATCCGCCGGTAAACTGGTGTGTCGTACTTCCTGCAAATATATGTTTTTCGAGGCGGTACATCATCGGATTTAAAAGCATCATACCGAGCAGACCATAGATTACAGACGGAATCGCTGCTAAGAGTTCCACCGCCGGCTGTACGACTACTGCAACTTTCTTATTGGCTACTTCCGTGATAAATACAGCGGTCATCAGTCCGACCGGCACACCGATCGCAACCGCAGCTGCTGTACCGACAATGGATGTCAGAATAATATAAAGAATTCCGTATGAAGCCGGATTTGCTGTCGGTGCCCACACTGTTTTAAATAATAAGTCAGTCACCCCGACACTGCCCAGTGCCGGGGTTCCCTTTAAGATCATGTAAACAGTGATGGAAAGAACAGCTGCTATGGCAACGACCGCACATACCAGAAAGATAATTTTCGCGATCAGTTCCACAATCGATTTTTTACTGCTTTTCATCTTGTTTTCTCCTTTACTGTGGAATGATAAGTCCTACAGACTGGATAACTGACTGTCCTTCCTCTGAGTGGATGAAGTCGAAGAACGCCTGAACCAGTTCATTCTGCTCGGAAATCTCACCCATGGTTGCCATTACGAACGGACGCTGTAATACATAAGTTCCTGCAAGGATGTTATCCTCTGTCGGCTCTACGGAGTTGAGCTGTAAAGCTTTAACGGTATCGTCCACTACATCGAGTGATACATATCCGATCGCACCAGGTGTTGCTGCTACTTTTGCAAGTACGGCACCGGTAGAATCAAGCTCCTGTGCATATTTGCAGGCATCCTTGACATCATTTAACTCTTCGAATGCATCTCTTGTGCCGGAACCTGCCTCACGACCGATGACTACGATATTCTCATCTGCTCCGCCAAGATCGCTCCAGTTTGTGATCTCACCTGTGTAGATCTGCTTTAACTGATCGCTTGTAAGATCGGATACGGCGTTCTCTGTATCGGTTACAACTGCGATTCCGTCGATCGCTACGATGTTCTCAACTGCTCCGGTTGCCTTCTCGTCATCAGATAATGCACGGGATGCATCTCCGATATCAACCGTTCCCTTTGCCAGTGACTCAAGTCCTGCACCTGATCCGGTGAACTCCGGTGCTACGGTAACATTCGGATATTTCTCCATGAATGCTTCTGCCATAGCGTTGCAAAGCTTCTCCATGGAAGTACTTCCTGCAAGTGTGATCTTGCCGCTCAAATCGCCGCTCGGCTCAGCTTCTGCTGTCTGGTTTGTTGTCGTATCTGCCTGACCTGATGTGTTTGCATCTGCATTGGAATCTGTTCCGTTGCTTCCACATCCGATTACGCCTACCGCAAGAACTGCTGCTGATAACAGTGCCATCATTTTCTTCAAATTTTTCTTCATTTCTCATGTCCTCTTTTCTTCATTTTTCGGGAACATCAGCCCATTCCAATTTCGGCAAAAGGCTGACGATTGCGATACATCAAAGATGTACCGCATACTTCATGTTAACTTTTCCTTGAAAAGTCAACACCTTTATTACAAATGCTATCTTAAGGTTCTTCTGTAAAATGCATAACCATCACGCGGTAAATTCTATGTAAAATGCATGTGATGCTTTTTCCTTTAAAGTTCATTTAAGAAATCTGTGATAGGATTCTTTCTATAGTTATGCTAGAATAAAGCCAAACAGGTGCATAAAGGAGGACTCTTACATGAGATTGCTGCTTGCAGAAGATGAAAAGGAATTATCGGACGCACTGGTCACGGTGCTCAAACATAACAATTACTCGGTGGATGCGGTGTACAACGGGCAGGACGCTTTGGACTATCTGAATGCGGACAATTACGACGGCGCGATCCTCGACATCATGATGCCGAAGATGGACGGAATCACCGTTCTGAAAAATGTACGCGCTTCGGGCAATCACATTCCGATCATCCTTCTGACCGCCAAAGCAGAGATCGACGACCGCGTGACCGGTCTTGACAGCGGTGCGGATGATTACCTGACAAAACCTTTTTCCATGAAGGAACTGCTTGCACGTATCCGTGCCATGACCAGACGTCAGGAGAAAACAACCGACAACGTCTTAAGTTTCGGCGATATTACGCTTGACCGCTCCACGTATCAGTTGTCCTGCGGCGATCAGTCGATCCGGCTTGCAAGCCGCGAATACCAGATGCTCGAGATGCTGATGGTCAGTCCCGGGCAAGTGATCTCCGTCGATCAGTTCATGGACAAGATCTGGGGATACGACAGCGAAGCAGAACTCAACGTTGTGTGGGTTTATATATCTTATTTAAGGAAAAAACTGACCGGACTCGGTTCGAATGTGTCCATTAAGGCGACACGCGGACTTGGATATTCTCTGGAAAACCACAAATAAAAACAGGAGAAATGATATGCTTCGAAAATTACGACGTAAATTTATTGCGATCGCGATGTGCTCGATCGCAGCGGTACTTTTTCTGATCATGGCTTCGATCATCATTGCAAACTATGTCGATGTCTGCGACCGCGCAGACTCCCGCATCAACATGATCTCGGACGGCGGCGGACATCTTACCCCGGGTGAGATGAACCTCCCACAGGATGACGATACACCACAGGAGCCTGACAACACTACCGATTCACATTCTGCAACCGGCGACAGTGATAAAATTTCGGGAGACTCTGACCACAAACCAGACACAACTGCTCCGGATAAGCCGGGTAAACATAATGATATGTCCCCGGAGGCAGCGTTTGACACACGCTATTTTACCGTAACCATATCCAGAGACGGAACCGTGGATCAGATCGACACCGGAAAGATTGCGGCTGTCTCCTCTTCTACTGCCAGTGAATACGCATCCTCTTTATATGCGAAAAATAAAACGCATGGATTCATCGACTGTTACCGCTACCAACTGGTCGACACCGATGACACGCAGATGTACATCTTCGTCAACTGCGAACGTGAGCTTGGAACTTTCCGTTCCTTCCTGCTCGCCAGCGTCGGAATCAGTGTTGCCGGATTGTTCGTGGTCTACCTGCTCGTTGTATTCTTCTCAAAGAAGATTATGCAGCCGATTGCGGAGAGCTACGAGAAACAGAAACGATTCATCACCGATGCAAGCCACGAGATCAAGACACCGCTCACAATCATCGATGCCAACACCGAAGTTCTTGAAATGACCGGCGGCGAAAACCAGTGGACGAAAAGCATCCGAAAACAGATTGCGCGGCTGACCTCTCTGACCGAAAAACTGGTCTTCTTATCCCGTATGGACGAGGAATCGACACAGCTTGAGATGGAACCGTTTGCAATCTCCGATGCGATCCTTGATACCGCTGATCCGTTTCTGGCAGTTGCCACCTCGCGCGGCAAAGAGTTATCCATCGATGTTGATCCGGATCTTGTGTACAAAGGCAACGAAGGCACGATCCGTCAGCTCGTCTCTCTGCTTCTCGACAATGCGATCAAATATTCCACCGATGACGGACAGATTCGCCTCTCTTTCCACACCCGCGGCAAGAATCTGGTCCTCAGCGTGTGGAATACGGTAGAAAGTATCGAGCAGGGACGCCATGATGAACTGTTTGAACGCTTCTACCGCGCCGACAAGTCCCGCAACCAGAAGACCGGAGGCTTCGGTATCGGACTGTCCGTGGTAAGTGCGATCGTGCGGGCGCATAAAGCAAAAATGAGCGCAGTGAGCGAGGATGAGCGGTCGCTCACCATAACCATTATTCTGTAAATTCGGGTTTGGCGACTTTGATTTTTCATATTCTAAGGCGGACGACACCGGACCATACGGTGATTTTTTTAGGAAAATTTGCAAAATAACTTCGGATTCTATTTTGGATAGACGACAACAAATCGTTTATCTAACGCAATTAGCGGGCAAAATGGGACCCCGAAGCAGTTGCAAATTTATCCTAAAAAACTAAGCATGGATCCGATGTCTGTAGATTGGAAGTATACGGTTATGAAATTCTTCTAATTCCTGATTACTCGAAAATTCACACTGCCAATTTGCTTTCCTCTGAGAATCCGGTGTCTGTTCGCTGAAAATCAAAATCTGCGTCGCCAAAAATTTGCCCTATAGTAGGATGTGAAAGTCTAAAATTTGTTATAAAAAAATACATAGTAATAAAATAAATCACGCGCGGCGAAGTCTTGCACTTACTTGCAAGCTAACACCGCGCGTCAATTTTTTCTATTTTACTAT
>CAVHWG010000163.1:0-2087 GCA_963639645.1 Firmicutes bacterium TM09-10
ACTCTTTATACCCGTATGCCCGATCCGCATATGATACTTGTTGCAAGAGCGACACTTTCGTCCGTTTACATCCCGATAAACAGCTTAATTATTGTATCATACGCTTTTTGTTATTGCAATAGGTATTTTGTAATTCATTTCATATTTTACAAAATACGGTTTTTGCGCACCATATTGATAAATTCCGCATTGCTCTTCGTATGTGCAAACATGTTGAGAATGTTCTCAACCGCCTCGTCGGAACGCATTCCGTTTAAGGCACGGCGCATGTTCTCCACGCCCTCTTTCTCGTCCGGATCAAGAAGCAGATCGTCGCGTCGTGTACCGGACTTGACAATATCGACCGCCGGGAAGATTCTCTTCTCGGAAAGCTTACGGTCAAGTACCAGTTCCATATTACCGGTTCCCTTGAACTCCTCGAATACAACATCATCCATCTTACTTCCGGTGTCTACCAAAGCCGTAGCAAGGATCGTGAGGCTTCCACCCTCTCTCATATTACGGGCTGCACCGAAAAAGCGCTTCGGCATATGCAGGGCCGCCGGATCAAGACCACCGGACAAGGTACGTCCGCTCGGTGTACAGGTCAGGTTGTATGCACGTGCCAGTCTTGTAATACTGTCGAGCAGGATCATAACGTCTTTCTTGTGCTCAACCAGACGCTTTGCACGTTCAATGACCATCTCGGACACTCTCTTATGATGCTCCGCAGTCTCATCGAAGGTCGAGTAAATAACTTCTACATTATCTCCTGCGATTGCTTCCTTGATATCGGTTACCTCCTCCGGACGCTCATCGATCAAAAGAATGATCAGATGCATCTCTGGGTTATTTGTCTTGATTGACTTTGCGATCTCCTTTAAAAGTGTTGTCTTACCTGCTTTCGGCTGGGATACGATCATACCACGCTGTCCCTTACCGATCGGAGATACCACATCCACAACACGCATCGCAACCGAGCCCCCCTGACGCTCCAGACGCAGGCGCTCATTCGGGAAGATCGGTGTCAGGTCCTCGAAATTCGGACGTCTCTGCGCCTCAACCGGATGATAACCGTTGACCGAAGTCACAAATAAGAGCGCGGAAAACTTCTCCTTCTCCGAAGTCTTGATTCTTGTATTACCGGTCACAATGTCTCCGGTCTTTAAATTAAATCTGCGGATCTGTGAAGGTGCCACATAGACATCATGCTCACCCGGCAGATAATTCTCACAGCGGATAAATCCGTAACCTTCCGTCAGGACCTCTAAAATTCCGCTGACGGTAATACCGCTGTCAAGATTGGCAATGTCCTCCTTGACCGCGATCGAACTGTGGTCATCCTGCTGCGATGTCTTGTAAACTTCTTTCTTTTCTTCCACAACCGTCTCGTTCTTCGGCTTCTCATGTGTATGAGCCGCAGCATTCTTTAACTTATCCTGCTCGTCCTCCTGCAGCATACGCTCAACGAGCTCACTTTTTTTCATTGCGGAAACGCCTTTGATTCCTCTTGCTTTTGCCAGATCCTTGAGTACAACTAAGGAAAGGCTTTCATATTTTTCTCTCATATAAACTCCTTTTATTTTAAAACGCGTAAAAAGTTCATGGGAATAACTGTCCGAAAAGGACTCTGAATCTTCGTCAATGCGCTTATTATACACCATTATTTTGAAAATAGAAAGTCTTTTTTCTTGATTTGACCAATCCGCCGTAATATGCTTTAATAATTAAGAAGTAAACTACAAGAAGGAGAACCATCATGGATCAGAAGGAAAAAGCACTTCAGTGCCACAAAGAATGGAATGGAAAGCTTGAAACCATAGCCAAATCCAAAGTAAACTCGCGCGAAGATTTAGCGATCGCGTACACTCCGGGTGTTGCGGAACCTTGCAAAGTGATCGCAGAAGACAAATCCGCCGCTTATACCTATACTTGGAAAGCCAACACCGTAGCAGTCGTATCGGACGGTAGTGCCGTACTCGGTCTCGGCAACATCGGACCGTATGCCGCTATGCCGGTTATGGAAGGCAAATGTGTCCTTTTCAAGGAGTTCGGCGATGTGAATGCCGTTCCGATCTGCCTTGACACACAGGATACCGAAGAGATCA
>CAVHWG010000164.1:0-5480 GCA_963639645.1 Firmicutes bacterium TM09-10
TTGTCGAGGTGCTGAAATGGGTATATGATTGTAAAATCGACAAAAACTAAGGGTGAATTTTATGAGTAACAAAAGTAGTGATTTAACGGTCGGAAAGCTGCCGAAACAGATTTTGCTTTTAAGCCTTCCGCTTATGATGTCGAACCTTCTGCAGGTTCTGTTTAATATATCGGATGTGGCGGTGGTCGGTAAATTTGCGGGCGCGAATGCGCTCGGATCGGTCGGCTCCACATCAATTCTTCTGACGCTTTTTCTGGCGGTACCGCTTGGACTTGCGGGTGGCATCAATGTGCTGACGGCGCTGGCGATCGGATCGAAATCAAAGAAAGATGTCTCGGAGACGGTACATACTGCGGCGATCATCAGCCTGATCGCGGGGATTCTTCTTCTGCTGGTCGGTGTGGTCTTTGCGAGAAACATTCTGGTGATCCTTCACACGAAGGACGAGCTGATCGAGGGGGCAGTGGCTTATCTGCATATCTATTTCCTTGGTATGCCGGCACTTGCACTCTACAATTTCGGTAACGCGGTATTCAGCGCGGGCGGCAATACGAAGAAACCATTGATGTATCTGTCGATCGCAGGTGTACTTAATGTGCTGCTCAATCTGTTTTTCGTGATCGTGCTTAAGATCGATGTGCGTGGCGTGGCTCTTGCATCGGCGATCTCGCAGTATGTGTCGGCGTTTCTGATCGCAAGAGACTTGTTCGTCAGCCACGAGATCTATCGGTTACGTTGGAAAGAGATGCACCTGACAACGCAGAAGGCAAAACGTATTTTACAGATCGGTGTGCCGTCAGCGTTTCAGTACATGATCTACAGCGTGGCGAACCTGTTTGTGCAAAGCGGTGTCAATACGTTCAGTGCAACCGTTGTTTCCGGTAATTCCGCCGCGATGAATGCAGATAACCTGGTCTACGATATTATGGCGGCATTCTATACCGTGTGCGGCACGTTTATGGGACAGAATCTCGGTGCGAGAAACAAGAAACGTGTGCTCAACAGTTATCTGATCAGCCTGCTGTATTCAACGTTGATCGCGGTGGTTGCGGGTGTGCTTCTTGTGATCTTCAGTCACCAGTTCCTTGGGCTTTTTGCAAACGACAAAGCGGTCATCGAGGCGGGCGTGGCACGACTTGTGATCTTAGCATCGTGCTACTGGCTGTCGGCACCGATGGATTGTACGACTGCGGCGACGCGTGCACTCGGCAGGACGGTGATCCCGACGATCATCATGATTCTTGGATCGTGCGTATTCCGTATTGCATGGATCTACACGGTATTCGCGGCATTCGGAACAACGACATCGATCTATCTGTTGTATGGGGTATCGTGGCTGATCACGGGTATTCCGGAAGTTCTTTATTTTATTTATATTTACCGCAGGACGGTGCGCGAGTTGAACCTGTAATCCGCGTTGGATTTTAAAGCGGTTTCTGTTATAATAAAAACAGTGATGCGCCGGAATAAAATATTCCGGTGATAAGGAGAGGGATAGAATGAACGAAGTATACGACAAGCTGCAAAAATGTTATGCGAGCGTGCGCGCGCAGACCAATTTTGTGCCGGAAGTGGCATTGGTACTTGGCTCGGGACTCGGCGATTATGCGGAGGGCATCCGCGTGGAAAAAGCGATCGACTATCACGATATCGAGGGTTTTCCGGTGTCAACGGTCGTGGGGCATGCCGGACGGTTTATCTTCGGTTATATGGATGAGGTTCCGGTTGTATGTATGCAGGGACGCGTGCACTATTATGAGGGTTATCCGATGACGGATGTGGTGCTTCCGACACGCCTGATGAAGCTGCTCGGGGCGAAGACGCTGATCCTTACGAATGCGGCGGGCGGTATCCAACAGGGAATGCATGCGGGGGATCTGATGCTCATCACGGGACAGATCGCAAGCTTTGTGCCCTCACCGCTGATCGGTCCGAACATCGATGAGCTTGGAGTGCGTTTTCCGGATATGAGTGAAATCTATGACAGAAAGCTGATCCTTGCCGCAAGAAAATGCGCAAGTGCGCTTGGCATTGATTTAAAAGAAGGAACGTATCTGCAGTTTACGGGACCGGCATACGAATCGCCGCAGGAAGTTGCGATGGCGCGCATCTTAGGCGCGGATGCGGTTGGTATGAGTACGGCATGTGAGGCGGTGGCTGCCAACCACATGGGCATGCAGATCGTTGGAATCTCGTGCATCTCGAATCTGGCGTGCGGAATCTCGCCGGAGCCATTGTCGCACGAGGAAGTGCAGAAGTCCGCGGATGCTGCGGCACCGAAGTTTAAGGGACTCGTTACCGCTTTGATAAAGGAGATTGGAAAAACATGCAGGTAATTTTTATACATCACAGTTGCTTTCTTGTGGAAGTGGATGACAAGGTGCTGATCTTTGATTATTTTAACGGAGACCGCGTGAACGGTTACACGTTTACCGGCAAGCTGCCAACGTATGAGCCGGACACGAAGATATACATGTTTGCGAGCCATAAGCATCAGGATCATTTTGACATGGACATCCTGCGGATGGCACAACAGTATGAAAATATTCATTACATTTTATCGAAAGACATCCGGATCAGTCCGAATTTCTTAAAAAAGCACGGCATTGATCCGAAGGTGCGTGAACGTGTGACGTTTGTTGCGCCGGAGAAAGAATATGAGATCGACGATCTGAAAATCTGCACATTGACTTCGACGGATGCGGGTGTGGCTTTCTATGTGACGACGAACGGTGTCAGTCTGTTCCATGCGGGAGACTTAAGTGACTGGAAGATGGAGGGCGTCGGAGAGCTGATCAACGGCAAGATGAAGCGTTCTTATCAGCATGAGATAAGAAAACTCAGCGGAAAGCCGATCAATATCGCTTTTGTTCCGGCGGATCCGAGACTCGGAGAGTATCAATTTAACGGGCTGGACTTTTTCCTGAAAAATACCGATGCGGAGTTCGTTTTCCCGATGCATATGTGGCAGGATTACAGTGCCGTCAAGGATTACAAGAAGCGCATCACGAACCTTGGGATGGCGAACCGCCTGATCGAGATCGAACGTGAAAATCAGGTTTTCCCGTTTGGGGAGATGTAACGTGAGGTTAGATATTGAATTTTAACAATAGTTCATTTATAATATAATAGTTTAGGAGGTAATGATATGGGTGAATTTTTCATGTGTATTTTACAGTATCTGTTGATCATGGTTGTATTGGCTGCAATCGGCGGACTTGGGGGATTTGTCGGCGTGCATCTGCGTAAGCGCAAGGATGCGAAGACTGCTTCGATGACAACAGAGAAAGAATAAATAATAAACAATCGGTCTAGGAGCCGGGTTTGGAGGAATTGGTAATGAAAAAAAGTTATGGCGTAAATGAGCTGCGCCGGATGTATCTGAACTTTTTCGAGAGCAAGGGACATCTTGCAATGAAGAGCTTTTCATTAGTACCGCACAATGATAACAGCTTATTACTGATCAATGCGGGAATGGCACCGCTGAAGCCATATTTTACAGGACAGGAGATTCCACCGAGAAGACGTGTGACGACATGCCAGAAGTGCGTGCGTACCGGTGATATCGAGAATGTAGGTAAGACAGCCCGTCACCTTACATTTTTCGAGATGCTTGGTAACTTCTCTTTCGGTGATTATTTTAAACATGAAGCGATCGCATGGTCATGGGAATTCTTAACCGAAGTTCTCGGACTGGAGAAGGATCGTCTGTATCCTTCCATCTATGGAGAGGATGATGAAGCTTACGATATCTGGACGAAGGAAATCGGTGTGCCGGGCGACCGTATCACACGCTTTTACCGTGATCCGGAGACCGGAGAGTGTGACAACTTCTGGGAGCATGGCGCAGGACCTTGCGGACCGTGTTCTGAGATTTATTACGACCGTGGAGAAAAATACGGATGCGGCAGCCCTGACTGTAAGGTAGGCTGTGAGTGTGACCGTTTCATGGAAGTGTGGAATAACGTATTTACACAGTTTGAGGGAGATGGCAAGGGTGGTTACACCGAGCTGGCTCAGAAGAACATCGATACTGGTATGGGACTTGAGCGTCTTGCAGTTGTTATGCAGGATGTCGATTCCGTATTTGATATTGATACTATGAAGGCAATCCGTGACAAGATCTGCGAGTTGTCCGGCAAGAAGTATCAGGTGGATGCGATGGACGATGTATCGATCCGTCTGATCACAGACCACATCCGTTCTTCAACATTCCTTGTATCCGACGGTGTTATGCCAGGTAATGAGGGAAGAGGATACGTTCTGCGTCGTCTGATTCGTCGTGCGGCACGTCACGGAAAGATGCTCGGTATCGACGGATTATTCCTTGCAAAGCTTTCCGAGACTGTTATCAACGAGAGCAAGGACGGATATCCGGAACTTGAGGAGAAGAAGGATTTTATCTTTAAGGTACTGACACAGGAAGAAGAGAAATTCAATAAGACGATCGATCAGGGACTTGCAATCCTTGCAGATCTGATGGATGAGATGACGAAGGACGGCAGGAAGGAGTTATCCGGAGCCGATACCTTTAAGTTATACGATACTTACGGATTCCCGGTAGACTTAACTGAAGAAATCCTCGAGGAGAAGGGGTTCTCTTATAATGAGGACGAGTTTAAGGCATGCATGGAGGAACAGAGACAGAAGGCGAGAAGTGCCCGCAAGGTGACAAACTACATGGGTGCCGATGCTACGGTTTATGAGCAGATCGATCCGGCGATCACGACCGAGTTTGTAGGATACGACAATCTGACATATAAGTCAAACGTATCCGTTATGACAACCGAGAGTGAGATCGTTGATGCGCTCTCCGACGGAGATAACGGAACGATCATCGTGGACAAGACTCCGTTCTATGCGACCATGGGTGGTCAGCAGGGCGATAAGGGTATTATTCGCACCGCAGACGGAGAGTTTGTAGTGGAAGATACCATTAAGCTTCTCGGCGGCAAATACGGACATATCGGACATATGGTATCCGGCATGATCCATGTCGGCGAGGAAGTAGAACTTGTTGTGGATGCCGATCTTCGTGCGAAGACCTGCGCAAACCATTCTGCAACACATTTACTGCAGAAAGCACTCCGTGAAGTCTTAGGAACACACGTTGAGCAGGCCGGATCTTTCCAGGATAGCGAGCGTACAAGATTTGACTTTACGCATTTTGCAGCAATGACACCGGAAGAACTGGCAAAAGTTGAGGATATGGTCAACGAGAAAATCAATGAAGCAATTCCGGTACAGACCGATATTATGACTGTTGATGAGGCAAAGAAGACCGGCGCGATGGCTCTCTTCGGAGAGAAATACGGCGAGAAGGTTCGTGTCGTATCGATGGGCGAGTTCTCCAAGGAATTCTGTGGTGGTACACATGTAAAGAATACCGCAGACATCAAGGCATTCAAGATTCTTTCTGAGAGCGGTGTTGCTGCCGGTGTGCGTCGTATCGAGGCATTGACTGGTGACAACGTACTTGC
>CAVHWG010000165.1:0-5550 GCA_963639645.1 Firmicutes bacterium TM09-10
TTTATACAGCCATCCCTGATGATTCCATACCCATCCCGCTTCAATCGGAAACACGATTGCGGAGATCACAATGGAATAAATGCAGTATGCACTGAATCTGGTTCGTTCCGCCATCGCCCCGGACACAATCGTTGCCGCCGTTGCACAAAACACCACACCAAACACAAATTTTGAACACTCACCACTGCTTAAGAAACTGTCGAAATCATTCAGAATCGTAAAATCCGGTACCCCGACCCATCCACTGAAGTATGCTTTCGAATACATAAGTGAATATCCGATGAGCATGAATGCGATCGTTCCCAGGCAGAAATCCATCACATTCTTCATAATGATATTTCCGGCATTCTTAGCTCTGGTAAATCCGGTTTCTACCATTGCAAAACCGGCCTGCATAAAAAATACTAAAATAATACCTATCAGGCTCCATACACCAAGGCTTACACCTTCCATTGTTGTAATGTCCATAATCGCTCCTCCTTACTGCTTGTTTTCCGTCATTATATAAAAGTTCGATTTAGAATTAAAAGCCATTTGTCCTTTAACGGAAAAAACCTTTTGGATATTCTGTATTTGAATCCAAAAGATGTGAAATTAATGATGATCAAGGAGGGATTTTATGCACGAAACATTGCATGCAGCACTTATTCAGATGGACTGCGATCTTGGAGACAAAGAAAAAAATATCGCACACGCTCTGGCTCTGGCTGATCGGGCAGTCGCAAATAACGCCAATCTTCTGGTTCTGCCGGAGTTGTTCAATACCGGCTATGAACTGTCTGTGATCGGCGATCGGATTGCCGGCTATGCCGAGGACGAGATCTCCCACGAGACGGTCGATGCCATGCACGACTATGCCGTGGCACATGCGATTGATATTGTCTTTACCATTCCCTATTTTCATAACAGCGCTCAGAATAAGCCCAACATATCCATGTTCTATGTGGACAAATGTGGCAACATTCTTGGTATTCAGGATAAAAATCATCTTTTTGGAGATGAGAAATTATATTTTTCTCTAGGAAATGATTATCCGGTATTTGAGACAAGATTCGGACGGATCGGAATGATGATATGTTACGATGCCAATTTCCCGGAGCCGGCACGAATCCTTGCACTCGAAGGTGCACAGATCATTCTTTCGACTGCGGCATGGCGCGTGCAGGATATCCGTCTGTTTGATATGATCATGCCGCAGCGTGCGGCGGAAAATATATGCTATGTTCTTGCCAATAACCGCTACGGAACCGACAATGGCCGCTACAATCCCGGACACTCCCAGATCTGTGATCCCGAAGGACAGATTATAGCGTACGGCGGTGAATGCGAAACGATCGTTTATGCAGCCTTAGACGCTTCTGCCGTCGATGATGCCCGCTGTCGGATCCCTTATCTGGATGATCTGCGCGATACAGAATTACCACTGTTTCGCATACGCGCGGAACGAATCTAATATCTGCTCGTTCGATTGATCATGGTCATCCATCGCGAGCCCGTACACCGGAGGCATCGGAATCTTACGCGCCTCAAGCTCCGCGGTCAGTTCCTCCATAAACACGCCGGGTTTATCCACAAGGATCCTCTCGACTGCCTTGGGCTTTCCACCCCAGTCCTCACAATAACTCGACTTCGTGATTCCACAGGACGGAGAGCCGTCACAGGTCAGAATTCCAACACTCTCATATCCGATCCTGCTATAATTTTCCATGTAATCCGCCATCGGTTCTGCCAGCTTTCGGCAGAACCTGCGGTATCCCACATTATCATAGAGATTTCTAGAGTTATACCATCTCTGGTTTCCCATATAAAGCGTCTCCGGACAAGGCATCTGAATCACACCGAATCCAAGTTCATCAATGATCCGGATCACTTCCGAGAACATGCCTTTGTATCGCGCGGCCTCCAGAACCTTATTGTTTGCGTTGAGCAGACAATTCGCCACAAATACGATTTTTTTACTTCTCGCATCATCTTTATGCATGGACATGTGCGGTCGCCTCCTTCTTTGGCTGCTCCTTCTCCGGAATCATCTTAAGATAAGAGCCGGCAAGGATAAATACAACGCCGATGACAAAGTTGATCGTGATCGGCTCCTTTAAGACAATGAGTGCTACGATCGGTGCAAGCACCGGCTTGATGAAAAAGGCGATCGATGCATTCGAAGGACCGGACAGTGCGATTGCTTTCACGAAGAAGAAATAACCTGCTGCCGTAACAACAACGCCAAGGTAAAGCATAACCGGAAGTGACTGCAGCATAATGCCCTCCACAACCGGAATTCCGGTACAAAGCATCACGATCAGTAAAGCGACATCTCCGAAGAGGAAGGTCAGACAATTCTGTGCCATGCCGCCGATCTTCGCCAGACGCTTCTTGCCGAGCGCCGTATACAGACCGAATGCAGCAGCGGCCAGCAGTGTGATCAGAAGTCCCTGAGCATTGATTCCACCGGTGATCAGATTCTTCGGATTAATGACAATGATCAGACCGATGAAGCTGATCAGAAGTACCAATGCCTTTCTTCCGGTAAACGCCTCTCCGACAATGAATCTCGCAAAAATCATGGTGAATAACGGATTCATACTGATGATGATCGATGCAACATTCGCATTGATGCTCCTGAGTCCTATCTGCATGAGTGCCATACTTCCGATACACACAACTCCAAGAATAAATAAATATACAATATCAGACCACACAAGTTTACATTCACGCTTTCTTAAATCGGCAATTGCAAACGGAAGCAAAAGAATTCCGCCGATCGCAAATCGCAAAAACACAAGCTGGATCGGATTAAAACTGAGTCCTCCGAGTTTGGACGCCGTCTCCATTGTTCCGAAACAGAACGCTGTCAATACCACACAAAAAATACTTTTCTTATCCATTACTTACTCCTTTCTTCCTTACGCCACAACCGGTGCAATATCCGCGCCGTGTGTCAGGATGCCGACCGACGCATCCGCTCCTTCCCGCTCATAAGCCATATACAACGCTTTCCTGATATCAGAAGCATAGGCAAACCCCATATGCTCAGCCTCTTCCTTCGTCACTCCATCGGAGCAGACAATCACGTGCGAGATTCTGCGCATAACACCGATCATAATATGCGCGGACGCGCCTACCTTGTCTTTGATCTTATCTTCCTGACATAGCCGGTACACTTCCTGTGGTCCCCGGTCTCCCATCTCCAACAGCACCGGATGCTCGGGACTTACTCCTTCCCTGCATGGCGGACACCATATGGTAGTTCCTCCCGGCCGGACCATAAGACTCGCGGCTGCAAGGCCCTTATCCGCCTGCCACATATCCTTGTTTGCCGGATATGTTCCGGCGATCACGATGTCTGCATGCTTCGGGATTCTTGCCTCATAGATTTCACGTGCGTATTCCACGCCTTTTCTGTGTGCCATGACCACATCACCTGCCACTACATGAACAATTTCATTCTCCAGATTCAAAATGGTATTGATAATAAAATCCACGCCCGCAATACGGGCGATCTCTTCCATGTCAAGCCGGATATTGTTTTCCGGATTTCCGAGTCTGTCCGGCCAGTCAAGACTTCCGTTCAGATGCACCTGCGCCGTCGTATCCTTTCCTGAAATTCCCGGCTCGATAATCTTCGCTCCGCCAGACCAGCCTGCGATAAACTGTGGGATAATATTTCCGATGCAAATCTTCACATCTGCCTCATAGAAAAAACGGTTAATGATGACCGGCGTATTCTGCGAGGTCTTTCCAAGATCCACAAGCAGTTCCTCGTTATCATACTCATGATTGATCATACGAAACCGCCTGAAACACTCCTGCCCGACTTTCTGTATCATCTCCGCATCCGTCATCGGTCGGTGGGAACCGAGTGCAAATATGATTTCGATCTGCTCATCCTTTACTCCATAACTTCCCAGCAGATCCGCAAGCGGAAGCAGCAGCTTTTCCGCAGGTGTCACGCGTGTATTATCATCCACAACCACTGCAATGATCTTGCCGCACGGATCTCCCAGAATTGTTTTTAAGGAGTCACATCCGATCGGGTTTAACAGTGCCTGCTCCACTTCTTTCTTCTCATCCGCACACCCCGGAACGCTCTTCGGCGACACGACCCACTCGAGATTTTCTTCCGGTATGTCAAACTCGATCTTCTCGTTGTCATAAGGAATCCATTGTTTCATACACTCACCTCTCTTATCGTAAATCAGATCTTTAAAGCTGCAGCGGCGCGATCCCGAATAATGCCGCGGTATCGATCAGTCCCTTATAGGTGTTCTCCGTAAGCGGAATGCCTCGTCGGTCATTCTCCTCCCGATGCCGCATCTCGATCTCTCCGGGAAGAAAAATTTCTTCCACACCGGGCACCTTTTTGCATCCTTTGATCTCACGGATCATCTCATCCATATGCTCCTTAAAAAGCATCGTATCCATAAAACGGTCAATACGGATACAGCCAAACAGATGACCGATGTTCTGTTTTTCCGAAGTATCCGCATAAAAATCTTTTACGTCTTTTGACAGGATGGAGCCACCGGTCAGCACCGCCGATAAAATTCCGACGATCACGGTAAGACCGTATCCCTTATATCCTCCCACCGGAAGTAAAATGCCATTGAACGCCTCGCTCGGATCGGTTGTCCCTCGTCCGTCAATCGTCATTGCCCATGTCGAAGGAATTTTTTCGCCTTTGTTCATTGCAACACCGATCTTGCCTCTTGCAACAACAGAAGTAGCCATATCAAGCACAACCGGAAGTTCTTTCCCTGCAGGAATTGCAAAAGAAAACGGATTATTGTCAAGGATCGGTTCCATTCCTCCGGTCGGTGCCATCAGGTGTGCCGCCGGGCTGGTAAATACCATTCCGATCATTCCCTCCGGGATCGCCATCTCCGAATAGTAAGACGCCATACCAAAATGATTGGATCCTTTCACGCCGACAAACGCCACACCGTTTTCCTTCGCCTTTTCGATGCAAAGCTGCATCGCCTTTGTCGACACAACCTGTCCCATCGCATTATTTCCATTGATCAGTGCCGTTGTATCCGTTTCTTTCTCGACGGTAATCTGTGCATCTTTTGACGTGCCTTTGTCCCGCAGGCGCTTCACATAGGCAGGTACACGGATCACGCCATGTGACTGCATCCCGCTTCGATCCGCAAAAACAAGATTATCCGCAACCATCGCAGCCTCCTGCTGCACCATACCTGCTTTTACGAAAATACCGGTAACATACTGTAGCAATTGTTCACTGCTCACATATCCATAATACTGATAATCACTCATAGCCTTACCTCCTGTTTTTCAACATTATATTTTTTCAATGAAACACGTTAAAGGACATCTGTCGCTAAATCAGACAAAAAGGGATTGTAAATTTAATTTTTATGTGTTATGATTCTTAGAAATTGGAAAAAGAAGTCATTCAGGCAGTTTATTCTTCAACGACGAAGTTGAAAAATAGGCTGCTTTTTCTTTTTACAAGAGGAGGGAGTATCTATGAACACACTAGTGCATTTCACTTTAAATAACAAACTATTTTAATCCACCTCCCGATTATGG
>CAVHWG010000166.1:0-21767 GCA_963639645.1 Firmicutes bacterium TM09-10
GCATATATCTAATAAAGACTGAAAAATGATATATGCTTTTTTATCGGATAAATGTGAGAACGATTACACATGAGAACCGATAGGGAAGATGAATTCTGAAAACATGAAGGAGGAAAAACTATGGATTATCGGAAATCAGCGGCACAGGTGATCGAGCATATCGGCGGAAAAGAGAATATTGTATCCGCCGCACACTGTGCAACCCGTTTACGTCTGGTTATCGCAGACAATTCCAAGATGGACGCGGCCGCAATCGAGAATATTGATGGGGTGAAGGGCGTATTTGAGGCGTCCGGACAGATTCAGATCATTTTCGGAACAGGAACCGTGAACAAGGTGTACGATGAGTTTATCGCGATCGCGGGAATTACCGGAGGAAGCAAGGAAGATGTAAAGAAAGCTGCAGCGGCGAAACAGAACATTTTCAAGCGCGCGATCAAAACACTCGGTGATATTTTCGTGCCGATCATTCCGGCGATCGTTGCGAGCGGACTTCTGATGGGACTGCTGGAGGGCTTATGCAATGTCTGGCCACAGATGGCGGAATCCGGAACCTATACGATCATCCATCTGTTCAGCAACGCAGCGTTTGTGTATCTGCCGATCCTGATCGCCATCTCAGCGGCAAAAGCGTTTGGCGGAAATCAGTTTTTAGGTGCGGTCATCGGAATGATCATGATTCATTCGGATCTGATCAATGCGTGGAGCGTTTCCGGTATGGATGCCTCCCAGATACCGACGGTATCGGCGTGGTTCGGTCTCTACGACATTAATCTTGTCGGATATCAGGGACATGTGATCCCGGTTGTCATCGCGGTATGGCTGATGTCTGTGATCGAGAAGAAATTACACAAGATCGTACCGGAGATTATCGATTTGTTTGTAACACCTTTAGTAACCGTACTTGTAACAGGATATGTAACTTTAACGATCATCGGACCGGTGTTCTCAACACTGGAAAACTGGGTACTTACCGGAGCACAGCATCTGATCGCGATTCCGTTCGGAATCGGTGCGGCGATCTGCGGTGCACTTTATGCGCCGACTGTTGTTGCGGGACTTCATCATATGTACAACGCGATCGAGATCGGTCTCATCAGTCAGACCGGTTGGAATACCTGGATGCCGATCGCGACAGCTGCCAATGTGGCACAGGGTGCGGCAGCACTCGCAGTAGCGATCAAGACCAAAAACAATAAGACAAAATCCATGGCACTTCCGGCTTCCTTATCTGCATTTTTAGGAATCACGGAGCCGGCGATCTTCGGTGTCAATGTCCGTTTCATGAAGCCTTTTGTTGCCGGATGTATCGGTGGCGCGGCAGGTGCACTGGTTGCAGGAATCTTTGGAATCGGAGCAACTGCATACGGAATTACCGGTCTGTTTGGCTTTTTGATCACAACACATTACACGGTACAGTATGCGATCGAGATCGCAGTGGCGGTCATTGTGGCATTTGCAATCTCGTGGATGCTGTATAAGGATCCGCAGACAAGCAGTCTGACGGACAAGAACGAGAACAAAGAAGACGATGCAAAAGAGGATAATGCAGAGAGCACATGCGAGGCCGGTGTGGTGTACAGCCCGTTACAGGGAAATGCGATCGCACTGGAGGAAGTGAAGGATGAAACTTTTGCATCCGGCGTGCTGGGAAAAGGCTTTGCGATCGTGCCGGAGGACGGCAAAGTATATGCGCCTTTTGACGGAACACTGGATCTGTTGTACGACACAAAGCATGCGCTTGGCATGACGAGCAACGACGGCATCGAGGTGCTGGTTCACGTCGGACTTAATACGGTGGAATTAAACGGCGAACATTATACCGCACATGCTGCATCCGGCGATACGATTAAAAAAGGCCAGCTTTTACTGGAGTTTGATATGGAAGCCATCAAAGGTGCAGGATATGACATGACCACACCGGTACTGATCACGAATTCCGACCAGTATGCGGAGGTACATGTGGAAAAAACGGGAACAATCAACGCAGCAGAGAAAGCGATTGTGGTGAAATAGATGGATCTGAGAGTATATTACGAGGAAGAGACAAAGAAGGCACAGCAGAGACAGACACAGGTGGATCAGGATGCCAACCGATTGGCGCTTCATCTGATGCCGCCGGTCGGATGGTTGAACGATCCCAACGGACTTTGCCAGTTTCGCGGAACGTATCATGTGTTTTATCAGTATTCGCCACTCGATGCGGAAGGCTCCATGAAAGCGTGGGGACATTATGTGTCCGACGATCTCCTTCACTGGGAACAGTTGGACGTGGCGCTTTTTCCGGATCGGGAATTTGACAAAGATGGTGTGTATTCCGGAAGTGCATTCTTAAAAGACGGAAAAATGTATCTTTATTACACCGGCAATGTCAAGGAGGATGGTGATGTTGATCAGACCTATGAGGGGCGTCAGGCGAACACGGTGTTGGTTACAAGCAACGACGGAAGAACATTTTCCGGGAAAGAACTTCTTATGACGAATGCCGACTATCCGGATGCTTACACCTGCCATATCCGTGACCCGAAAGTCTGGGAGCGGGACGGACGCTTCTATATGATTCAGGGCGGCAGAAAGATGATTCACCCAAAAGAAGGTGCGGACGGAAATTCGGAAAGCACGGATTACGGAACGGTTCTGCTTTTCGAGTCGATGGATCTGCGTCACTGGAAATTTTTCAGGGATGTGACGACAAAGGAGCGCTTCGGCTATATGTGGGAGTGCCCGGATTATTTTGAGGTGGACGGACAGCATGTGCTTTCGGTATCGCCGCAGGGACTGACACATGAGGCATATCGTTATCAGAATGTGTTTCAGTCCGGATATTTCCTGCTGGATCAGGACATTGTAAATGGTGAGCCTGATGCGGACACATTCGTAGAATGGGATATGGGATTTGACTTTTATGCACCGCAGACATTCTTTGATGAGCGTGGAAGAAGAATTCTGATCGGATGGGCAGGCATCGGAGGGGCCGAGTATGATAATCAGCCGACCGTCCGACAGGGATGGCAGCACTGTCTGACTCTTCCGAGACAGATTACATGCAGGGACGGAAAGCTTTTACAGCAGCCGGTGGAAGAACTGTTGAAACTGCGTGGACCGCAGCTTACGATCCATGGACAGACGAGTCTGAGCAAACCGGTATTTGAGTTGGAAATGCAGGATTTTCATGAAGACTGGTTTGTCGGGATCGGAACCGGTATGGATGCGTTTATGCTGCGGTATGACGGCAGTGCGCTGACGTTTGGTATTACCGGGGAGGCCGGACGAGGCAGAACTTCAAGAAAGATGAAAATTGAAAATGTGCGCAGGATCCGGATGATCGTGGACACTTCCATTGTGGAAATTTATGTGAATGATGGGGAAAAAGTAATTACATCAAGATTCTATTTCCGGGACAATGACAGAAACCTTGAAACCAGAGGTGTCCGGTCTGTAAATTTGTGGTATTTAAATGCGATGGAGGTTAAGAGATGAAAAAGCTATTGGCAATCGGAGAGGCACTCATTGATTTTATTCCGGAGGAGACCGGAAAGGCAATGAAGGATGTGTGCGGTTTTCGCCCGGCTGTCGGAGGTGCTCCGGCCAATGTGTGCGGTGCATTTCGCAAGCTTGGCGGAGAGGCGGAGATGATCACCCAGCTTGGGGATGATCCGTTCGGAGATAAGATCGTGGAAGAATTTGTGTCGCACGGAATCGGAACCGACCATGTGCTGCGGACCGGGGAAGCCAACACTTCGCTTGCGTTTGTTGCGCTGAAAGAAGACGGCAACCGTGAATTTTCGTTTTATCGCAAGCCGGGTGCCGATATGCTCATGCAGCCGGAGATGGTGAAAAAGGAATGGTTTGCGGACGCGTTTGCACTCCACTTCTGTTCGGTATCGCTCGGTGATTTCCCGATGAAGCAGGCACATGCAAAAGCGATCGCCTATGCGAAAGAAGCGGGCAATATCATAAGCTTTGATCCGAATCTGAGATTTGCGCTGTGGAAGAGCGGGGAGGATCTGCGCAAAGCGGTGCTTGCGTTCCTTCCGATGGCACATATCTTAAAAATCTCGGATGAAGAGATCGCTTTTCTGACCGGAAAAACTTCCGTGGAGGATGCGTGGGAGCAGCTCTTTGTCGGCGATGTGCAGATGGTGATCTATACAAAAGGCGCAGACGGGGCAGAATGTTATACGAGAACAAACAAAGCAGAGTCGGCAGGCTGCAAGGTGAAAGCGACAGATACGACCGGTGCCGGTGACGCGTTTATCGGTTCCTTTTTGTATCAGCTTGCAGCGGACGGCATTTCCACCGAAAATCTGTCGGCTGTCTCAGCGGAAGATATGGCAAAATATATGGATTTTTCGAACCGCTACTGTGCAAAGAGCGTGCAGAAGTCAGGAGCGATCGCATCGTATCCGACGCTGGATGAGATGATGGAATAATCAAAAAAGAAAGAACGGATTTGACACTCATTATGCAGAAATGCTATACTTTGACTAATCATCACAACTGTTTTTAGGAGGAGAATGAAAATGAGTGACGAATTTATGAACGGAGGCGGAGGCGAGCCGGAAAATACGAATGAGCGGCCGCAGGATTACGGTGCGCCGGAGAACGTGAGCGAAACAGCGCAGACATACAGCAGACCACAGTATGATCCGAACAATCTTGGCAAGCCGGATTACAGCCAGATGGATTATAATCAGAATCCGAATCAAAACGGTTACGGTCAGCCAAACTATAACCAGAACGGATATAACCAGAACGGATACAATCAGAATGGATATAATCAGCAGCCGTACAATCAGGCACCGTACGGACAGCCGTATCAGCCGGGGATGGCAACGAAGAGTGATACGACAGGATTCGGTATTGCATCGCTGGTGCTCGGAATCATCTCCATTTTTACATTCTTCTGCTGCATCAACTATGTTCTGGCAATTATTGCGATCATTCTCGGTATTGTGCAGATCGTCAAGAGTTCACGCAAGGGACTTGCAATCGGTGGTATCGTTACAGCAATCATCTCAATTGTCGGAGCAACGATCTTCTGGGTACTGGTCAGCAGCGTAAATCTTGATTCCATGGATCCGGATTCTATCCGAAATTATATGGATGAATATCTGCAGGAATACAATATGGAACAGGACAATGACGCATTCTAATTCTTGTGTGAGACAGTAATAAAATGAATGAATCAAGACGTATGGCGGAGGAGGTCATCCGCCTTATTGAAAAAAGCGTGTGTGATCACGAACCGATGCTTGTCGCCATCGACGGACGGTGTGCATCGGGAAAGTCGACCGTGGCATCCCTTGTGGGAGAAATGCTGGATTGCGATGTGGTCCACATGGACGACTTCTTTTTACAACAGAGTCAGAGAACACCCGCGCGGCTATTGGAGCCGGGCGGGAATGTTGATTATGAGCGGGTTGAGGCCGAGGTGCTTCAACCCGCAAAATGCGGTCTGCCGGTCTGCTATCGCAAGTTTGACTGCAGCAGCATGGATTTCGGTGATGAGGTAAAACTGATACCGAAAAAATACCTGCTGGTGGAGGGGGCATACAGCTGCCATCCAAAGCTGCGCGATTATTTTGATCTGCGCATCTTTATGACAATCGATGCGGATATGCAGATGGCGCGGATCATAGAGAGAAACGGAAGCGAGCGTGCACAGATGTTTCGGGACCGTTGGATTCCACTTGAGGAAACGTATATCAGGGAATGCGGTGTCCCGGAGTGTTGTGAGGTATCCTTACAGGTAGAGATTAAGGGAGTATGCAGTGTCGATCAAGGAAAAAATATTGGACATACTGTACAAATATAAATATGTAGAAAAGTATCTGACCGATGATATCTTCCAGACACAGACGATGCTTCTGGCTTCACTCGTGATGAACATTGCAGCTGCAACGTTCAAGTTTTCGATGGGTATGTGGTTCGGTTCAAAGTGGCTGATCACGGTGTCCCTCTATTTTATGGCGTTGTCTGCGATGCGCCTGCTTCTTTTAAACAGGGAGCGCAAGAGCAAGAGCCTGGAGACCCCGGATCATAAGCGTTTGTATGATCTGAAAAGCTACCGCGCCTGCGGATTTCTTGTCTTGCTTATGAACCTGTTCGTGGGTGGTATGATCGTACAGATGATCGTGGACAATGAGGGTTACAATTATCCGGGACTCATGCTGTATCTGATCGGTCTGTTTGCAATCGCTAATTTTGCGAATGCACTCTATAATGTGAAGAAATACTGGCACATTTACAATCCGATGATCTCCGCGGCAAAGCGACTGAGTTTTTCCACGGCGCTTGTGCTTTTGTATACCCTGCAGACTTCCGCGCTTGCCCGGTTCGGCAACAATCATGAGCAGCTGCGACGGATTTTAAACTCCGTGTCGGGAGCGGTTGTGGAACTGGTGCTTTTTACGATGGCACTTCTGATGATCATAAGAGCCAATCAGGAAATGCGTAAATGCAAGCAGCTTGAGGAAAATCAAGGCAAATAGACCCTTGACATTCAAAATAAACCTTACTATACTTAAGAACAAAGACAAAAACGATGACGAAGACAGTAACTGTAATACGAACGTCACAGAGAGCCGTGAGGGTGGGAACCGGCACAAGTAATCTTACAGTGAATATCACTTCCGAGTTGCGGATCGAAAGAAGGGGAGAAGTCCTGCGAGTAGAGTCCGACGCTTTTTCCACGTTACGGAAACGAAGTATGCAAATCTTAAGACAGGATTTAAGTACATGGTAATCAGGTGGTATAACGTGCGCCCGCGTCCTAATTACTGGATGCGGGCTTTTTTCATTTATTGTTATATTTTTTTCAGGAGGCAATTATGTACAACAAAGTTGATACGAACATGAACTTTGTCGATCGCGAGAAAGAAATTGAAAAGTTCTGGCGTGAGAATGACATCTTTAAGAAATCCATGGAGAATCGTAAGGAAGGCGAGACTTACACCTTCTACGACGGACCGCCAACAGCCAACGGTAAGCCACATATCGGACACGTTTTAACCCGTGTTATCAAGGATATGATCCCGAGATACCAGACCATGAAGGGCAAATATGTTCCTCGTAAGGCAGGATGGGATACCCACGGTCTTCCGGTTGAGCTGGAAGTTGAGAAACTGCTCGGACTCAACGGTAAGGAGCAGATCGAAGAGTACGGTATGGAGCCTTTCATCAGGAAATGTAAGGAATCCGTATGGAAATACAAAGGAATGTGGGAAGATTTCTCGGGAACCGTTGGTTTCTGGGCAGATATGGACAACCCGTATGTAACTTATGACGACAATTTCATCGAGTCTGAGTGGTGGGCACTTAAGACGATCTGGGATAAGAAGCTTCTTTACAAGGGATTTAAGATCGTACCTTACTGCCCTCGTTGCGGAACTCCGCTTTCTTCACAGGAAGTTGCGCAGGGATACAAGACGGTCAAGGAGCGTTCTGCGATCGTTCGTTTCAAGGTTGTCGGAGAGGATGCTTACTTCCTCGCATGGACCACAACCCCTTGGACACTTCCAAGTAACGTGGCGCTCTGTGTGAACCCGGATGACACTTATATCAAAGTAAAAGCCGTAGACGGTTATACCTACTATCTGGCTGAGGCACTTGCCGACAAGGTACTTTCCCCACTCGCAAAGGAAGAGGGAGAGAAAGCTTACGAAGTGCTTGAGACCTACAAGGGAACCGATCTTGAGCATAAAGAATATGAGCCGCTTTACGATTGTGCAAAGGTTGTTGCAGACAAGCAGCATAAGAAGGGCTTTTTCGTGACATGCGATACTTACGTTACCATGACAGACGGTACCGGTATTGTTCATATCGCTCCTGCATTCGGTGAGGACGATGCGAATGTCGGACGTAACTATGACCTTCCGTTCGTACAGTTTGTAAACGGTAAGGGTGAGCTGACCGAGGAGACCCCGTTCGCCGGATTGTTCGTAAAGAAAGCCGATCCTGAGGTATTAAAGGATCTCGACGCAAGAGGACAGTTATTCGATGCTCCGAAGTTCGAGCATGAGTATCCGCACTGCTGGAGATGTGACACACCGCTCATCTACTATGCAAGAGAGTCCTGGTTTATCAAGATGACCGAGGTTCGTGACGAACTCGTTGCCAACAACAAGACTGTAAACTGGATTCCGAAGTCCATCGGTGAGGGACGTTTCGGAAACTGGCTTGAAAATATTCAGGACTGGGGTATCTCCCGTAACCGTTACTGGGGAACTCCTCTCAACATCTGGGAGTGTGAGGACTGCGGATGTCAGGAGTCCATCGGAAGCCGTTCCGAGCTGGCTGAGCGTTCCGGCAATCCGAATGCTGCTAAAGTTGAGCTGCACCGCCCATATATCGACGAAGTTACATTTAAATGTAATAAGTGCGGCGGCACGATGAAGCGTGTACCGGAAGTTATCGACTGCTGGTTCGATTCCGGAGCAATGCCTTTTGCACAGCATCATTATCCGTTTGAAAACAAGGATCTGTTCGAGCAGCAGTTCCCGGCACAGTTTATTTCCGAGGCGGTTGACCAGACACGTGGATGGTTCTACTCGCTGATGGCAGAGTCCACACTGTTGTTCAACAAGGCGCCTTATGAGAATGTTATCGTTCTCGGCCATGTACAGGATGAGAACGGACAGAAGATGTCGAAGTCCAAGGGTAATGCGGTCGATCCGTTTGACGCACTCGAGAAGTACGGTGCCGATGCGATCCGCTGGTATTTCTATATCAACAGTGCACCTTGGCTGCCGAACCGTTTCCACGGCAAGGCCGTACAGGAGGGACAGCGTAAGTTCATGGGAACTCTCTGGAACACCTACGCATTCTTTGTACTGTATGCAAACATTGATAATTTTGACGCAACAAAGTATACACTCGACTATGATAAGCTGACTGTTATGGATAAGTGGCTTCTTTCCAAGCTCAATTCCGCAGTCGCAGCAGTCGATGATAATTTAGGAAACTATCGTATTCCGGAAGCTGCGCGTGCGCTCGAGGAGTTCGTTGACGACATGAGTAACTGGTATGTCCGCCGCTCCCGTGAGCGTTTCTGGGCAAAAGGCATGGAGCAGGATAAGATCAATGCGTACATGACACTTTATACCGCTCTGGTTACGATCTCTAAGGCAGCAGCACCGATGATTCCGTTTATGACAGAGGATATCTATCGCAACCTCGTATGTTCCATCGATCCGTCTGCACCGGAAAGTATCCATCTGTGTGACTTCCCGACGGTTGATGAGAAGATGATCGACAAGGATCTCGAGAATGCAATGGATGAGGTTCTCAAGATTGTAGTTATGGGACGTGCGTGCCGTAACAGTGCCAATATCAAGAACCGTCAGCCAGTCGGACAGATGTATGTCAAGGCGCAGGAGACACTCGGTGACTTCTATGTGGACATCATCGCTGACGAGCTGAATGTGAAGAAAGTGACCTTTACCGATGATGTGAGCAGTTATACCGATTATCAGTTCAAGCCGCAGCTTCGTACCGTAGGACCGAAGTTCGGTAAGTACTTAAAGCAGATCCAGAGTGCACTTGCAGAGCTGGACGGCAATAAGGCGATGGCAGAACTTAAGGCAAACGGAAGTCTCAAACTTGACAGTATCAGTGATGAGGTTGTATTATTAGAAGAAGATTTACTTATCACGATGACTCAGGCAGAGGGCTTTGTGACCGAGGGGGATAACTATGTAACCGTAGTTATGGATACGAAGCTGACTCCGGAACTCATCGAGGAAGGCTTTGTCCGTGAGCTGATCAGCAAGATCCAGACGATGCGTAAGGACAAGGAAGCCGGATTCGAGGTTACCGATCATATTGCCGTATCGTTTAAGGCGGATGAGAAAGTGACCGCGATCTTCGAGAAGTACAGTGAGGAGATCAAGTCCGAAGTTCTCGCAGACAGGATTACGGCGGGTGACTTATCCGGATATGAGAAAGAGTGGAGTATCAACGGTGAGAAAGTAACTCTTGCAGTAGAGAAACAATAAGAATAAAAGAAGGGGGCAAGGCAGCAGCTTAGCTCCCCTTTTTTAAGGGAAAGAATAGGAGGCGTTAATGAGAGATAAAGTTTTCAGTAAGAAGGAATTTATCAAGGCGGTTACCGAGAATGTAAAGTCGATGTACCGTAAAAATTTAAAGGAAGCCAGCCAGCAGGAAATCTTCCAGGCAGTATCGCTTGCAGTCAAGGATGTTGTTATGGATGAGTGGATGGCAACCCAGCAGACCATGGAGAAAGATGATCCAAAGACACTTTATTATATGTCGATGGAATTTTTGATGGGCCGTGCCTTAGGCAACAACCTGATCAACCTGTGTGCATACAAGGAAGTGAAGGAAGCACTCGAGGAGATCGGACTGGATTTAAGCGTGATCGAGGACCAGGAGCCGGATCCGGCACTCGGAAACGGTGGACTTGGACGTCTGGCAGCCTGCTTTATGGATTCACTTGCAACACTCGGCTATGCGGCATACGGCTGTGGAATCCGTTATCGTTACGGTATGTTCAAGCAGCAGATCATTGACGGATTCCAGGTAGAGGTACCGGATACATGGCTTAAGAACGGCTATCCGTTCGAGCTTCGCAGACCGGAGTACTGCTATGAGGTCAAATTTGGCGGACACGTGGAAGAATCTGCCGATGAGAACGGTAATCTGAAATTTAATCATGTGGATTATCAGTCAGTTCTTGCAATTCCTTACGATATGCCGATCGTCGGATACGGTAATCACGTTGTGGATTCCCTCATGATCTGGGATGCACAGCCGAAGGAGGAGTTCAAGCTGGATTCGTTCGACCGCGGTGATTACGATCAGGCAGTGGAGGAGGAGAAACTTGCACGTAACCTCGTTGAGGTCCTTTATCCGAACGATAACCATGTTAAAGGTAAGGAACTTCGCTTAAAGCAGCAGTATTTCTTCGTTTCCGCAAGTATTCAGCGTGCTTTGGAGCGTTTCAAAAAGCATCATAATGACCTGCATCAGCTTCCGGAGAAGGTGACATTCCAGATGAATGATACCCATCCGACCGTTGCCGTTGCAGAGTTAATGCGTATTCTCGTGGATGAGGAAGGCCTCTCCTGGGATGATGCGTGGGATATCACAACTCATTCGGTTGCATACACCAACCATACCATTATGGCTGAGGCACTTGAGAAGTGGCCGATCGATATTTTCCAAAGACTGCTTCCTCGTGTATATCAGATTGTTGAGGAGATTAACCGTCGCTTTGTACTTGAGATCCAGAACCGTTACCCGGGTAACGAGGAGAAGATCCGCAAGATGGCGATCCTCTACGATGGTCAGGTAAAGATGGCAAATATGGCGATCTGTGCCGGATATTCGGTCAACGGTGTTGCAAGACTGCATACCGAGATCTTAGAGAAGCAGGAGCTCCGTGACTTCTACGAGATGTTCCCGGAGAAGTTTAACAATAAGACCAACGGAATCACACAGAGAAGATTCCTTGCGCATGCAAACCCGTTACTTGCAGACTGGGTAACCAGGCATGTCGGTAAAGAGTGGATCACCGATCTCTCAAGAGTCAGCAAACTGACTTCCCTTGCAGATAACACGAAGGCACAGCAGGAAGTAATGCAGATTAAGTATCAGAATAAGGTACGCCTTGCAAAATACATCAAGGAGCACAACGGAATCGATGTGGATCCGGACTCCATCTTCGATGTACAGGTAAAGCGTCTGCATGAGTATAAGCGTCAGCTGATGAACATTCTGCATGTTATGTATCTGTACAACCAGTTGAAGGCAAACCCGAACATGGATTTCTATCCGAGAACATTCATCTTCGGTGCCAAGGCTGCAGCAGGATACCGTACCGCAAAGAAGACGATCAAGCTGATCAATTCCGTAGCGGATGTGATCAACAACGATCCTTCTATCAATAATAAGATCAAGGTTGTATTTATCGAGGATTACCGCGTATCGATCGCAGAGTGGATCTTCGCAGCTGCTGATGTCAGCGAGCAGATTTCTACCGCAAGTAAGGAAGCATCCGGAACCGGTAACATGAAGTTCATGTTAAACGGCGCGATCACACTCGGAACCATGGACGGTGCCAATGTTGAGATGTACGAGGAAGTCGGCGCAGACAATATCTTTATCTTCGGTATGAGCGCAGACGAAGTTATCGCACATGAGAACCGCGGCGATTACAACCCGGTTGAGATTTATAATAGCAACGCTGACATCCGTCAGGTATTAAACCAGCTGGTAGACGGAACCTACTCCGCAAACGACAGAGAGCTGTTCCGTGAACTTTACAACTCACTCTTAAATCCACCACAGGGACAGGTAGCGGACCGTTACTTTATCCTTGCGGATTTCGAGTCCTACGCAAATGCACAGAAGAAGATTTCTGCATACTATCAGAACAAGAGTGCATGGGCTAAGTCTGCAATCCTCAATATTGCGCATGTCGGCAAGTTCTCTTCCGACAGAACCATTCAGGATTATGTGGATGATATCTGGAAGCTTGACAAGATGACCGTAAATATGTCAGGGATTTAAAGTATGGATAAAACAACTTCTTCAACAACTCCGGTAGCCGGGATCTCCGGCTACTGGCTGAAGATGATCGCAGTCATTACGATGCTCATCGATCATACGGCAGCTTCGATTTTAGAGGAAATGCTGCAGAGGATGCCTTCGTGGGGGCCGATCACGATGGATAACTGGCAGAACTGGTATCGGCTGGATATTGTTCTGCGCGGAATCGGAAGAATGGCATTTCCGATCTACTGTTTTCTTCTGGTAGAGGGATTTACCTACACGCACAGCAGGGCGAAGTATGCATTTCGTCTGTTCCTTTTTGCGTTGATCTCCGAGATTCCGTTTGATATGGCTTTGTTTAAAAGCTATTGGAACATGAACCATAACAATGTGTTTTTTACGCTTCTGATCGGACTTCTGACCATCTGGGCAATCGATTTTGTTATGGTGCATATGGCGGACGGTACGAATGAGAAGATACCGCCGGTATTGCTTAGGATCCTGCGCACCGTTCTGATGCTCGGAATTTTAGTGCTCGGGTGCGGACTCGCATCGAAAGTATTCTGTTGTGATTATGGTATGAGTGGAATCTGTGCGATCTACGTATTATATATGTTGCGCAGTCAGAGAATGGCGGCTTTTGCAATCGCGGTATTTCAGCTGGGACTGCTGTCCGGATCGTTGGAATTTCTTGCACTGCTCATGCTGATCCCGATGCATTTCTACAACGGAACGCGCGGCAGGCAGCATAAGTATTTCTTCTATGCGTTCTATCCGGCACATCTGCTGATCCTGGCGATCATCTGTCAGGTGATCGGACTAGGTGTTCGAATGTAAGAATTGTTTTAAATTGCATAATTGATCATTGAAATTTTTGACGCCAAGATCGTACAGTTCCTGTTCGGTTTTGGCGTTTTTGCAAAAGGCGGAGAGTTCATGGTCGATCGTCGGCGCGAAGACAAACGCGCTGCCGTCCTTCTCGTGCGCATTAACATCCGCGATATTCTGCCGGTACATCAGATGACGGTTGTCAAGTGCGGAAAGCAGCTTCGGATATTTGTGCAGGATCGGCGTATACGCGAAGCGGAATCCTTCCTTCTGCTTCACATAGCTGCGCGGATTGTTCAGAATCACGACCACACGGTCACAGCCCTGCGCAAAGGCCCGCTCGACCGGGATGGAATCCGCCACACCGCCGTCATAATAGAGGTGTCCGTTGTAGGAGACCGGGCGGCACAGTGCCGGAAGTGCACACGAAGCCATGATAGCGGTGTAGTCATCCTGTTTCAAGTCGTATTTGTTGAAGTAGGTGGCTTCTCCGGTCTCGGCATCCGTGGCGACAAGTTCGTATTCGCTCGGGTCTGCCATGATCGCAGGATAGTCGATCGGGTCGATACCGGTTGAGTTCGTCATTGTTCCGTAGATGAACTGCAACCCGAAAAATTGTCCAGTGCGCAAAAAGTTGCGCACACCCATGTACTCCGGCAGCGTGATATGCGTGGTGTAAAACCGCAGATTTCGGTCGCGCTGTCCTGCAAGATAGGATGCGACATTGGCAGATCCGGCAGACACGCCGATACAGTAATCAAAATGGATATCTTCATCGAGAAAACGGTCGAGGATTCCGGCATTGTAAGCACATTTCATTCCGCCGCCTTCGACCACAAGTCCTGTTTTTCCCATAATTAAAACCAGCTTTCTTTCTTATCTGTGCAATATTTTATGCATTTTCCGGTAAAAAAGCAAGAGAGGTTTTTCTTGTAAAAAGTTATATAAGATTATATAATGAAAAAAAGTTTCTGCATTGGATTAAAAAAGGATAAACACATGGCATTTACGCATCTTCACACCCATACCGAATATTCATTATTAGACGGTTCCAACAAAATAAAAGAATATGTAGCCCGCGTCAAGGAGCTTGGCATGAACAGTGCGGCGATCACGGATCACGGTGTGATGTACGGTGTGATCGAGTTTTACAAGACCTGTAAGGCGGCGGAGATCAACCCGGTCATCGGATGTGAGGTGTATGTGGCACCGAACTCCCGATTTGAGCGCGAGACGAGTCACGGGGAGGACCGTTATTACCATCTGATCCTTCTTGCGGAGAACAATAAGGGTTACGAGAATCTGATGAAGATCGTCTCGATCGGTTTCACGGAAGGCTACTACTATCGTCCGCGAGTGGATTTCGAGACGCTGGAGAAGTACCACGAGGGACTGATCTGTCTGTCGGCGTGTCTTGCCGGAGAAATCCCGCGCTATATCGTGCGCGGTTTCTACGAGGAAGCCAAGGCGATCGCCAAGAAGTATCAGGCATGTTTTGGCAAAGACAATTTCTTTTTAGAGCTGCAGGATCACGGGATCGTGGATCAGAAGATCGTAAACCAGCAGCTCATGCGTATGAGTCAGGAGACCGGGATCGGGCTTGTGTGCACGAACGATGTGCACTATACCTATGCGGACGATGTGGAGGCACACGATGTGCTTCTCTGTATCCAGACCGGCAGGAAGATCACGGACGAGGATCGTATGCGCTATGAGGGCGGCCAGTTCTATGTCAAGAGCGAGGAAGAGATGCGTGCACTTTTCCCGTATGCGCAGGAGGCGGTCGACAACACGCAGAAGATCGCGGACCGCTGTCATGTGACAATCGAGTTCGGTAATTACAAGATCCCGAAATACGAAGTGCCGGAGGGCTACGCCTCGGCGTATGACTTCTTAAAATCGCTGTGCGATAAGGGATTTGAAGAGAAATATACGAACAATGCTTCTTACACGAAGGAACAGTGCGACAAGATCTATCAGGATATGGAGTACGAGCTTGGAATCATCGAGAAGATGGGCTTTGTCGAGTACATTCTGATCGTGTGGGATTACATCAACTGGGCAAAGACGCATGACTGCTGGGTCGGACCGGGACGTGGTTCCGGCGCGGGCAGCCGCGTGTGCTACTGTACCGGTATCACGAATATTGATCCGGTGCGCTATAATCTGCTTTTTGAGCGATTTCTTAATCCGGAGCGAGTGTCCATGCCCGATATCGACGTGGACTTCGAGTATGCGGAGCGCTCGCGTGTGATCGAGTATGTGACGGAGAAATACGGCAAGGATTCCGTGACACAGATTACGACGTTCGGAACGATGGCGGCGCGAGGTGTTATCAAGGCGGTCGGCAAGGCGCTCGATTTCCCGTATGCGGAGATGGACCGTGTGGCGAAGATGGTGCCGATGGAACTCAATATTACGATCGACAAGGCGCTGCAGATGAATCCGGAGTTCCGCAGTCTCTACGACGGGGATGCGCGGATGCACGAACTCATCGATATGGCGAAGCGTCTTGAGGGACTTCCGAACCATACGTCGGTGCATGCGGCGGGCGTTGTGATCTATCCGGGTGTGGCGAGCGATTATGTGCCGCTCGGACGCGCGAGTGACGGCACACCGACAGCGGAGTACAACATGATCCAGCTTGAGGAGCTGGGCCTCCTTAAGATGGACTTCCTCGGACTGCGGACACTGACCGTGATCAAGGATGCCGTCAAGAATATCAAGGCGTCAAAAGGAATCGATGTGGATATCGATCACATTGATTTTAATGATAAGGGAACACTCGATTTCATCGGATCGGGCAAGACGGAGGGCGTGTTCCAGCTCGAGTCTGCGGGAATGCAGAACTTCATGAAGGAGTTAAAACCGCAGAACTTCGAGGATATCGTCGCCGGTATCTCCCTGTATCGTCCGGGCCCGATGGATTTCATCCCGAATTATATCAGGGGAAAAAACAACCGGGAGACGATCACCTATGTGACACCGGAGTTAGAGCCGATCCTTGAGCCGACGTACGGCTGTATCGTCTACCAGGAGCAGGTTATGCAGATCGTGCAGCAGCTTGCCGGATATACGATGGGACAGGCGGATAATATCCGCCGTGCGATGAGTAAGAAAAAGCAATATGTCATCGACGCGGAGCGGCAGAGCTTTGTGTACGGCGATGAGAGCCGCGGCATTAAGGGATGCGTGGCAAACGGTATTGACGAGAAGGCTGCGAACAGTATCTACGATTCCATGGTCGATTTCGCAAAATATGCCTTTAACAAATCCCATGCGGCAGCTTATGCGGTCATCTCCGTGCAGACGGCATGGTTAAAGTGTTACTATCCGGTCGAGTTTATGGCGGCACTTATGACTTCGGTCATTGACAACTCCGCCAAGGCGGCGGAATATCTGCTGCACTGCAAGGAGATGGGGATCTCGGTGCTTCCGCCGGATATCAATGTTGGACGCGGCCAGTTTACCGCGGAGGGGGAGCATGTCCGTTATGGACTGTATGCGATCAAGGCGTTGGGCCGCCCGGTGATCGACAAGATCATCGAAGAGAGGGAAATTGGCGGACCGTACCGCACACTGCAGGATTTTATCGAGCGCACCGCGGAGCGGGATGTCAATAAGCGTGCGATCGAGAACCTGATCAAGGCGGGAGCGTGCGACGGGCTGGACGGCACAAGAAAGCAGATGACGATCGTTGCACCGTCGATCGTGGATCAGGTCGTACACCGGAAGAAATCCACCATGTCCGGGCAGATGAGTCTGTTTGACCTTGTATCCGAGGAGGACAAGAAGGACTTTGAGGTCAAGTACCCGGATGTCGGCGAGTTCCCGAAGGAGATGCTTTTGGGATTCGAAAAGGAAGTGCTCGGCATCTACTTAAGCGGCCATCCGCTCGAGGAGTACCTTGCGAAGATCAAGAAGAATGCGACGGTCAATGCGATGGCTTTCGTGCGCGAGGAGGAGACCGGTGCGATCAAGGTTGCGGACAATGCGCATGTGGTCATCGGCGGCATGATCGCCGGCAAGACGGTCAAATTCACGCGAAACAACAAGGCGATGGCCTTCCTGACGATCGAGGATCTGACGGGCAGTGTCGAGGTGATCGTATTCCCTAAGGACTATGAACGGTTCAGCAGCTTTTTGAACGAAGATGAGAAGGTTTTTATCGTCGGACATGCAACGGTCGAGGATGAGCAGAACGGCAAGATCATCTGCGAGCGCATTGTCCCGTTTGACAATGTGCCGCGCGAGGTATGGCTGCAATTCGCCAATAAAGAGGCTTACGCGACGAAAGAAAGAGAACTGTATGCACTCCTTCATGACTCGGACGGAATCGATGAGGTTGTCATCTACCTGACCGGCGAGAAGGCGATCAAACGCCTCGGAAAAAGCCAGACCGTTCATGCAAATGCAGATTTACTGAATAGATTGACCAATTTTATTGGAGAAAATAACGTAAAAGTTGTTGAAAAAAATGTTGAAAAGAAGCTCTAATAAGTATAAAATATAACAGATTAAGGGATTTGATTATTATTTATATATGGAGGAAGTAACAATGGCAAAAGAGATAAACACAATTGGTGTACTTACCAGTGGTGGAGATGCACCGGGAATGAATGCTGCGATCCGTGCAGTCGTTCGTCAGGCTCTTTCCAAAGGAAAAAAGGTAAAAGGAATCAAGAGAGGATACGCAGGTCTTCTGAACGAGGAGATCATCGACATGGATTCAAAGAGTGTATCCGATACAATTTCCCGTGGTGGTACAATTTTACAGACAGCTCGTTGTATGGAGTTCGTTACACCGGAAGGACAGCAGAAGGGTGCTGAGATCTGCAAGAAGCACGGAATTGATGCGATCGTTGTAATCGGTGGTGACGGATCTTTCCAGGGAGCACAGAAGCTGGCTGCTCTTGGAATCAACACCATTGGTCTTCCGGGAACCATTGACTTAGATATTGCATGTACCGATTATACGATTGGTTTTGATACAGCCGTAAATACAGCAATGGAAGCGATCGACAAGGTTCGTGATACTTCTACTTCTCATGAGAGATGTTCCATCATTGAGGTTATGGGACGTGGTGCAGGACATATCGCTTTATGGTGCGGTCTTGCAAACGGAGCTGAGGAGATTCTTCTCCCTGAGAAATACGATTATGACGAGCAGCGTCTGATCGATCAGGTTATTAACGCCCGTAAGAACGGTAAGCAGCATTACATCATCATCAACGCTGAGGGAATCGGTCATTCTCAGAGTATGGCTAAGAGAATCGAGGAAGCAACCGGTGTTGAGACACGTGCAACCATCCTTGGACATATGCAGCGTGGTGGAAGCCCGACATGTAAGGATCGTGTTTACGCAACAACAATGGGTGCTATGGCCGTTGACCTTCTCTGTGAAGGCAAGACAAACCGTGTCATTGCACACAAGAACGGTGAATTTGTTGATTTTGATATCGATGAGGCTCTTGCAATGCAGAAGAGTGTTGACGAGTACATGTATCAGATTTCCAGATCTCTGGTATAAACATTTATGGATCAAGAGGGCAGTCGGTTTTCCGGCCGCCCTTTTTTATGGTGAAAGACATGATAACAAGCACTTCCAATCAACAGATGAAGAAATTATCCTTGCTGATGAAGAAAGCGAAGGAACGACGGGAACAGGGACTGTTCGTGGTCGAAGGAATTAAGATGTTTTGTGAGGCGCCTGCCGAGATGCTGGTAGGCGTGTATGTATCCGAACAGTTCGTATCGGAGCCGGAACACGCAGCACTGTTATCCGGCGTAAATTATGAGGTGGTGGCGGATCCGGTGTTTCGCGCCGTGTCGGACACACAGACGCCGCAGGGCATACTTGCGGTTGTCCGCATGCCGCATTATTCGCTGGATGATGTCATGCAGGGAAAACGTACGCATCTTCTATTACTGGAGAGCGTGCAGGATCCGGGTAATCTCGGCACGATGGTGCGCACCGGCGAGGGAGCAGGAATCACGGGTGTGATCATGAACCGTACAACGGTGGATCTGTTCAATCCGAAGACGATCCGTTCCACGATGGGAAGCATTTACCGGGTACCGTTTGTTGTGGCGGACGATTTTGAGGCAGCCATACAGGAATTAAAGCAGAGAGGTGTTTTTCTGTATGCAGCGCATCTGCGCGGCCAAAAACAGTATGATGCACCTGATTATACCGGACCGACCGGATTTATGATCGGCAATGAGGGGAATGGTCTCAGCGATGAGATCGCTGATCTGGCGGATACGTATATCCGCATTCCAATGGAGGGACAGGTGGAATCCTTAAATGCAGCGATCTCCGCATCGCTGCTCATGTACGAATGCAATCGTCAGAGGAGGAGAACATATGAAGATCTGGTTTAAGTTATGGACCGATACGAGACTGAGTGCTTCCGAGACGATCGAGATCACGGATGAGGATACCAGAACACACAAGATCTTCCGGGCGCTCGAGGAGGCGTGCCTTGCGTTTGATCTGGGGAAGCCGATCTGGCTGGATGCGAATGTGAGCGAGTTTCAAAGGCATGCAAAGACGCGTTTTACCAGAGATAACTTTGTGGAAGAGATCGAATTTGACTATATGGAGATGCAGGTGCTCGAGGAGGATTGACGCGAAACTTAAGAATTTCTAAAATATAGCTATTTATGTCACACGAGAATGTCTATATATGGTATACTAAACGTAGGCAATCGTACCATTTGGAATGTGTAAAGTTGTACACTGCAAAATATAACGTGGAAAAGATAGGAGAACCACATGGTTTCAACGGAAAATTTAAAGGAAGACGTGGATAGCTGGGAAACGCTCATGTTTTTATATAATTCGGCGTTGAAGGAAGTGGGCACGAAGCTCGATATCCTGAACGACGAATTTGTGCATATACACAAGTATAATCCCATTGAATATATTAAGAAACGTATCAAGACACCGGAGAGTATTGTCAAGAAATTAAAGCGTGACAATTATGAAGTAACGGTTGAAAATATGGTCAATTATATCAACGACATTGCGGGAATCCGCATTGTCTGTTCTTTTACGTCCGATATCTATCGACTGGCGGAGATGATCGGTAAGCAGAATGACCTGACGGTCGTATCGATCAAGGATTACATCAAGCATCCGAAGGCGAGCGGTTACAAGAGCTTTCACATGCATGTGACGATCCCGATCTTTTTGTCGGACCGCGTGGTCGACACGAAGGTGGAGATCCAGATCCGCACGATCGCGATGGATTTCTGGGCGAGCTTAGAGCACAAGATCTATTACAAATTCGAGGGAAACGCGCCGGAATATATCAGCCGGGATCTGCGCGCCTGCGCAGAGATTGTATCCGATCTTGATGCCAAGATGCTTCAGCTGAATGAGGCGATCCTCGAGGAGAAAGCCAAGCAGGAAGAAAAAGAGAATAATGAGTAGGAGAGTATAACGATGAAAAATCCAGTTTTAGTGATTATGGCAGCAGGTATGGGAAGCCGTTACGGTGGGATGAAACAGATGGATCCGATCGATGATGCGGGACATCTGATCATTGATTTTTCTCTGTACGATGCGGTCAAAGCAGGATTTAAAGAAGTTATTTTTATTATCAAAAAAGAGAATGAGGCGGATTTCCGTGAGTGTATCGGAGACCGTATTTCCGATAAGATCAAGGTGACTTATGTCTATCAGGAACCGAAGCTTCCGGACGGATTTGCCGTACCGGCAGACCGCACGAAGCCGTTTGGAACTGGACAAGCGGTACTCAGCTGTATCGATGCGCTGGATGCACCGTTTGCGGTCATCAATGCGGACGATTATTACGGAAGCCACGCTTTTTCCGTGATGTATGATTATCTGACACATCATGAGGATGAGGAGAAGTACCGTTATGCGATGGTTGGATATATTCTGGAGAATACCCTGACCGATAACGGATTCGTATCGCGCGGTGTGTGCCGGACGGATGAACATGGTCATCTGATCGAGATCACAGAACGCACCCATATTGAGAAACGGGACGGAGGCGCTGCCTACACCGAGGACGACGGAGCCACCTGGCATTCGCTGCCGGAGGGAAGCACTGTATCGATGAACATGTGGGGCTTTCAGCCGAGCATGCTGCAGGAATTGAAGACCCGTTTTGCAAAATTCCTTGAGAGAGAGCTGGAGAAGAATCCACTCAAGTGCGAGTTTTTCCTCCCGAGTGTTGTGGGAGAGCTTCTTGAGGAAGACAAGGTGATCGTTGATGTGCTGACATCGACCGATCGCTGGTACGGAGTGACCTATCAGGAAGATAAGCAGACAGTCGTTGACGCGATCCGCGGAATGAAAGAACAAGGATTGTATCCGCAGCATCTGTGGAATTAGAGAAATAAACAGAATAAAAGAGGAGAAACCATCGATAAAGATGATTTCTTCTCTT